>DASXRB010000960.1:0-2194 GCA_036506875.1 Kribbellaceae bacterium
CGCACCAACCGGCAGATCGCCGACACCATGTTCCTGGCCGAGAAGACGGTGAAGAACTACGTGTCGGGCCTGCTCCGCAAGCTCGGCATGGAGCGCCGGACCGAGGCCGCGGTGTACGCGGTCGAGAGGTCACGCCGGCACAAGGAGTGAGTCGGGCGTCCCGTCCGACGCCCGGACGACGGCCACCTCGCAGCGTGCGGCCTGGCGGCACCGGCGGGCGGTCGACCGCTGGCGCAGCGCCGTCTCGTCGTCGTACCCGATGACCAGCAGCCGGGCGCGCCGGGCCGCGGCCAGCAGCACCGCCACCGGCCGGCCGATCCTGACCTCCACCCGGACCCGCAGGTCCTCCGGGACAGGGTCGAGGGCGTCCACCGCCCACGCAACGGTGCGCTGCTCGCCGGCCCGGTCGGGCTCCCGGACGCCGGACGGGCCCGGCAGCCAGGCGTGCACCGCGACCAGGTCGGCGCCGGTGCGCCGCGCCTCACCGGCGGCCCAGCGCAGCGCGGCGGCGGCCGCGCGCGAGCCGTCGACTCCGACGACGATGTGATTCATCAGGACGCGCGCTCGTGGATGACGGCGACCGGGCAGGCCGCGTGGTGCAGGAGACCGCGCGACACCGAGCCCAGCAGCAAGGGGGTGAAACGCAGCCGGGTGACGCTGTCGACGACGACCAGGTCCGCGGACCGTGACTCGGTGGCCAGCACCTGGACCGGATGCCCCGCGGCGATTCGTCGTACGACGGGGACATCGGGCCAAGCCGTCGCGTAGCCGGCCAGGGTCTCGGACACGAGCAGCTCGAGCCGGGCCGACCACGGCGGCTCGTCGGGGTCCAGCCAGACGTCGGCCTCCGGGTACAGGTCGGGGATCGGGACGGCGTGCACCGCGATCACGGTCGCGTCCCGCGCCGCGGCGAGCTCGAAGGCGAAGTCCAGCGCCGGCTCCGACGTCCCGGACCCGTCGACGCCGACGACGATCCGGCCCGTTTGCGGCCTGTCCGGCTGCCAGCTGTCCGGCACCACTACGACCGGCCCGGTCGCGAGCGCCGCGCACCGCTGTGACGTCGAGCCGACGACCAGCTCGGCGAAGCCCTCCATGCCGAGCCGTCCGACCACCAGCACGTCGCCGGGCCCGGTGAGCTCCAGCAGAGTCCGGCCGGGATGGCCGTGCCGGATCTCGAAGGTCGCGGCGACGTCGTCGCGGCCGAGCCGCACGAGCTCGGCGACCGCCTCCTCCAGCACGTCGGTGCCGTCGCCGGCGGGCAGCAGCCGGGCGATCGCCGGCGCCAGGTGCTCGGGCGCGACCCGGTCGTCGAGGACGTGCACCACGCGCAGCCGCCCGTGCCGGTCGGTGGCGTACGCGGCCGCCCAGGCCAGCGCGACGAGGCCGTCCTTCGACCCGTCGACACCGACCACCACGACCTGCCGCGCGCTGCACATCGCCGGCCTCCTCTCCGCCGTGTCCAGTTCAGCCGACCGGCCGCCTGCGACCCAGGGCGCAACGGCTCCGGCCGAGCCGACAAAGGTCCCGTGCAGGGGTGCGCTTCGGCTCTCCTGCGGCAGCGCCGGAGCGCGGATCGTCTGAGGTGGGAACGCTGAAGGAGGACGTGATGAAGGCACTCGTCTACAACGGCCCCGGTTCGCGGATCTGGCACGACGTGGCCGACCCCGTGATCCAGGACCCGGAGGACGCGATCGTCCGCGTCGACGCGGTCACGATCTGCGGCACCGACCTGCACATCCTCAAGGGCGACGTCCCGACCGTGGAGCACGGCCGGGTGCTCGGCCACGAGGCCGTGGGCACGGTCGAGGCGGTCGGCGACGGCGTGCGCGGCATCCGCCCCGGCGACCGGGTGCTGATCTCCTGCATCACCTCGTGCGGGCGCTGCCGGTACTGCCGGGAGGGCCGCTACGGGCAGTGCCTCGGCGGTGGTGGCTGGATCCTCGGCCACCGGATCGACGGGGTCCAGGCGGAGAAGGTCCGGGTGCCGTTCGCGGACCGCTCGGTGCACCTACTGCCGGACAACGTGACCGACGAGGGGGCGCTGATGCTGGCCGATATCCTGCCGACGTCGTACGAGGTCGGCGTGCTGGCCGGGCACGTCTCACCCGGTGACACCGTCGCGATCGCCGGCGCCGGCCCGATCGGGCTGGCCGCGATCGCCACCGCCCGGCTGTTCAGCCCCTCGCACGTGGTC
>DASXRB010000961.1:0-3768 GCA_036506875.1 Kribbellaceae bacterium
CTCGTGGTGCGGCACGATCTCCTTGTCGCAGAAGGCCCGCACGGTGTCGCGGAAGGCGTCGTGGTCGGCGTCGAAGAGGTGTCGTTCCACTGCGATCTCCTATCAGGCCTTCGGAAAGACGGTCAGTCCTGCACGGCGGCGCCGGATGCGATCAGCGCGTCCACGTCGTCGATGCCCCAGTCGGCCAGCGCCTCCCGGGTGTGCTCCCCCGGACGCGCGGGCGGGATGCCGAGGCTGGACGGGGTGCGGGAGAAGCGCGGCGCGGGCGCGGGCTGCCGGATGCCGTGGTGCTCGACGAACACACCCCGCGCGTCGAGGTGCGGGTGCGACGCGCCGAGCGGCAGCACCGGCGCGACACAGGCGTCGGTGCCGTCGAACACCTCGGTCCACTCCGCCCGGGTCCGGGTCGCGAACACCTCCGCGAGCGCCTTGCGCAGCGCCGGCCACTCCGCCGGGTCGTAACGGTCCGGCGCACTCTCCTCGATCCCGAGCAGCGCGACCAGTTGATCGTAGAACTGCGGCTCCAGCGCCCCGACCGCCATGTATTCCCCGTCCGAGGTCTCGTACACGTCGTAGAACGGCGCCCCGGTGTCGAGCAGGTTCACCCCGCGCTCGTTCTTCCAGGTCCCGGCCGCGAGCCCGCCCGTCAGCATCGTCGTCAGGTGTGCGGCACCGTCCACGATCGCGGCGTCCACCACCTGCCCCTGCCCCGTGCTCCGCGCCTCGTGCAGCGCGGCCAGCACGCCTACCACGAGATAGAGCCCACCACCGGCGAAGTCACCCAGCAGGTTCGCCGCGATCTGCGGCGGCCCGCCGGCCCGGCCCGTCGCGTGCAGCGCCCCGGACAGGGCGATGTACGCGATGTCGTGACCGGCGGCGTGCGCGAGCGGCCCGTCCTGCCCCCACCCGGTCATCCGCCCGTACACCAGCCGCGGGTTGACCGCGTGACAGTCCTCCGGCCCGAGCCCGAGCCGCTCGGCGACACCCGGGCGGAACCCCTCCAGCAGCACGTCGGCCCGTGCCACCAGGCGTCGTACGACGTCCGGTGCGGCGGGCTGCTTCAGGTCGAGCGCCACCGACCGCCGGCCGCGGTTCAGCAGCTCGTACTCCGGTGCGCCCAGCGAGAGCCCGCCACCGGGACGGTCGATCCGGATCACGTCCGCGCCCAGCTCGGCCAGCAGCATCGCGGCGAACGGCGAGGGCCCGATCCCGGCCAGTTCGACGACCTTCACACCTGCCAGGGGTCCGCGTAGGGTCACCCGGTCATTGTGACAGTACTACTGTCACAATCGTCAAGGGACCCGCTCAGGCCGTCGGCGCGCCCGGCGGGACGAAGGGCAGGTCCGCGGGCGGCCCGTTCTCGACCAGCCGCAGCAGCGCCGCGGTGTCCAGGTGCTCCTCGACGGCGTCGGCGAGCCGGTCCAGCCGCTCCTCGCGCCGCGCCGCGAACGACGTCCGGCCGTCCGGCGCCGGCCGCCCGGTCAGCCCGGCCACCTCGGTGAGGAACGCGTGCCGCTGCGCGTCACCGTCCAGCAGCCCGTGCCGGATCGTCCCCCAGGTCGACCCCACCCGGCAGCCACCCGGGAACTCGTCCGCGGCACCGGTCACCTCCCCGACCCCGTGGTGGATCTCGTACGACGTGGGCCCGGGCCGCGTCAGCGTCTTCTCCGCCGCGAACGTCGTTGCCACCGGCAACAACCCGAGCCCGTCCGCGGAGCCGCCGCCCTCGACACCCTCCGGGTCGTCGATCCGCTCCCCCAGCATCTGGTAGCCGCCGCAGATCCCGATCACCGGCCGCCCGGCCGCGACCCGCGCGACCACCGCGTCCGCCAGCCCGGTCGACCGCAGCCACGCCAGGTCCCCCAGCGTCGCCCGCGAACCCGGCAGCACCACCAGGTCCGCGTCCCGTACGTCGGCCGCGTCGGCGGTGAAGAACACGCTCGTGGTCGGCTCCACCGCGAGCGCGTCGACGTCGGTGAAGTTGCTGATCCGCGGGAACCGCACCACCGCCACCGACAGCGCGTCCGCACGCCCCACTGCCGCGCGCCGTCCCGGGACGTCGAGGGCGTCCTCGGAGTCCAGCCACACGTCCGGCAGCCACGGCAGCACGCCGTGCACCGGCCGCCCGCAGGCGTTCTCCAGCATCCGCAGGCCCGGCCGCAGCAGCTCCAGGTCACCGCGGAACTTGTTCACGACGAACCCGCTGATCAGGGCCTGGTCGGCCGGCTCCAGCAGCGCCACGGTGCCGAACATCGCGGCGAACACCCCGCCCCGGTCGATGTCACCGACGACCACGACCGGCGCGCCGATGTGCCGGGCCAGGCCGAGGTTCACGTAGTCGGACCCGCGCAGGTTGATCTCCGCCGGACTGCCGGCCCCTTCACACAGCACCACGTCGTACCGCGCCGCCAGGTCGTCGTACGCGGCGAACGCGGCCTTGGCCAGCTCGGTGCGCCGGGTGGTGAAGTCGCGCGCCGCCAGCTCGCCCCACGGCCGGCCCATCAGCACGACGTGGCTGCGGCGGTCGCTGCCGGGCTTGAGCAGCACCGGGTTCATCGCCGCCTCCGGCTCGGCCCCGGCGGCGACGGCCTGGATCCACTGGGCCCTGCCGATCTCGGCGCCGTCGGCGCAGACCATCGAGTTGTTCGACATGTTCTGTGCCTTGTACGGCGCGACTCGCACGCCCTGCCGCGCCAGCCACCGGCACAACCCGGTGACCAGCGTCGTCTTCCCGGCGTCTGACGTCGTACCGGCGATCATCAACGGTCTCGCTGTCACCGGCCCACCTTAAAGTGCCGCCCGATGCGAGCTGCCCGAGAGCTCGGGCAGGTCGCATCACCTACGGTGGAGCGCATGAAGTACATGCTGCTGATCTACGGCAACCAGCAGACCTGGGACCTGCTGGAGGAGCGCGGGTACGGCGACCTGATGAAGCGGCACGTCGCGCTCGGGGAGGAGCTCACCGCCTCCGGCGAATTCGTCGGCAGCGGCGGCCTGACCGTCGACGGGGCGCGCATCGTGCGGGTCCGCGACGGCGAGGCCGCGATCACCGACGGGCCGTACGCCGAGGCCAAGGAGGTGCTCGCCGGCTACTACCTGGTCGAGTGCGACAGCCTGGAACGCGCCACCGACATCGCCCGGCGGATCCCGGAGGCCGAGCTGAACCTGGTCGAGGTGCGGCAGCTGATCGACCCGCGCGCCGAGTACGGCGACGGCGGCTGACGTCGCACGCACGTCGGTTTCCGGCAACCGGACGGCAACGCACGCCGACCCGGCGTGTCGCTGCGAAGTCTCCGCGCACCCCTAGAGTTGCCTGCCATGGCAGATGGCAACAGCATTCGCGTCGTGGATGCGCGGCACCGCACCCGGTACGAGGCGCTCGACGGCGACGGCAGCCTGATGGGCTTCGCCGAGTACCGGCTGACGGCGGACACGATCTCGTTCACGCACGCGCAGACGCTGCCGAGCTTCCGCGGCCGCGGCGTCGCGACGGTGATCGCGGCCAGCTCGCTGGAGCACGCCCGGGACGCCGGGCTGCGGGTGCGGCCGGACTGCCCGTTCTACGCGACCTTCATCGAGGACCACCCGCAGTACGCCGACCTCGTCGCCACGCCGCGCCGCTGATCACCGGCCGGCTGTCCGTACGCTGGGCGGCATGAGCGACATCCAGATCGTCGACGCCCCCGATCAGAGCCGGTACGAGGCCCGCGACTCCGACGGCACCCTGATGGGGTTCGCCGAGTACCGCCGCTCCCCCGGCCGGATCGC
>DASXRB010000962.1:0-2055 GCA_036506875.1 Kribbellaceae bacterium
TCGTGCCCTACGAGGCCTACTCGATGTCGCCGCCGCTGTCGGGCGACCCGCCGCCGATGCCCTCGATGTCACCGCCACTGTCGGCGGACGACGTGAGGCCGTCGGCGGGCGACTCGATGTCACCACCGGACTCGATGTCACCACCGGAGTCGGTGGACGAGGTCAGGCTCGAGGCGGGCGACTCGATGTCACCGCCCGACTCGATGTCGCCACCGGAGTCGGTCCCGCTCGTGCTGTTCGGGTCCCGCTCGTCTTTCGGACGTGGTTCGTCAGCTCCCATGCCCGATACCGTACGACGCCCGGCCGCGCCCGGGAACCCGGCTCGCGCAACGTTTCGGACCAAGTGCCGGGAGAGCACCGGGCTCAGGCCCGGGCCGCCGCGCGCAGGTCGTCGTACAGGTCGTCGCCCGTCCAGCCGCGGCGTCCGCCGGTCTCGGCGGCGTGCACCAGCTCGACGAGGCGCGCGTTGACCGGAGCGGTCCGGCCGAGGTCCCCGGCGAGCCGGACGACCTCGCCGTTGAGATGGTCGACCTCCGTCGTACGCCCGGCGTCGAGGTCGTCGAGCATCGACGAGCGCGCGTGCGGGTCCATCGCGAGCGTCCTGCCGGCCAGCGACCTGAACATTACGTCCGGCAGCCGGAGCAGCCGCGGGAACCACTGCGGCGGCACCGGTGTGATCCGGGCCGGCGTGATACCGGCCGCGGTGAGCACCCCGAGCGTCTCGTCCTGAGCCAGCGCCATGCACCGCCGGAACGCGCGCTGCGACAGCTGGGTCTTGAGCGGCAGGCCGGACAGCGCGTTGATCGAGTTGTTGAGGTTGAGCAACAGCTTGGCCCACATCACCGGCAGCATCTCGGCGTGCCGCTCCAGCGGGAGCCCGGCGCGTTCGAAGATCTCCAGGTACGACGTGAGCACGGGACTGTCCGCCACCTCGAGACCGCCCTCGGTCCCGGCGTGGAACCCGCCCTCTCCGCGCTGGATCACGTTGAAAGCGACCATCCCGGCGAGCACGGTCCGCCCGGGCAGCCCGGCCCGCAGCGCGTCCGCGTTCCGCACCCCGTTCTGGAAGCTCACCACGACCGCGTCCCGCGCGATCACCGGCTCGAGCTCCGCGGCGGCCCGCCCCGTCGCCGCCGACTTCACCGTCACCAGCACCAGGTCCGCCCCGGCCGCCGCCTCGGTCGAGGTCTCATAGCGGACGTCCTCCGGCCGCACGACGATGTCGGCACCCTGCCAGTCCGTGATCCGCAGTCCGTGTTCCCGCACCTCCTTCGCCAGCCGCTCCCGCCCGACCAGCACCACGTCCGCTCCGGCAGCCGCCAACCGCCCGCCGACGTAACACCCGATGGACCCGGCCCCGTACACGCAAACCCGCACCCACAAACTCCCTTCATCGGGCCCTTGTGACCCGGCGTGTCGCCACTCGTCGGGCCCTTCCGACCACAGCATGCCGAAGGACGATCGTCGTACCGGCGCGCCGGTGAGTCAGGCAGGTGCGAGCGAGCGGGCCGTCCCGAGCAGGTCCGCACCCGTCGGCAGTGCCGCGATCACCGGAGTGTCGAGACCTTTGTCGACATAGCGCTGTATCCCCGCCCGGCACTGCTCCGGCGTGCCGTGCACGATGAGCTCGTCGACCAGCTCGTCCGGCACCGCCGCGATCGCGCCCCGCTTGTCACCGTTCGCCCACGCCTCGTGCATCGGCGTCATCACCGCGGTCCGCCCGAGCCAGTCGTGGAAGGCCGCGTACGCCGGGACGGTCAGGTACGACGCGATCAGGAACCGCCCGAGGTTGCGAGCCAGCTCCACGTCCTCGGTGACGCACACGAAGATCCGCGCCGCCAACTCGGTCCCGGCGCCGACCTCCTCCCGGACACGCACCACGTCGTCCGCCGACAGCCAGTTCGTGATCGCACCGTCGGCCTCCTTCGCGGCCAGCCGCAGCATGCCCGGCCGGAGCGCGGCCAGCATGATCTTCGGCGGGACGTCCGGCGCCTTCTCCAGCCGGAAACGTTTCACGCGAAACATCTCGAACTCCCCGTCGACCTTCTCCCCGGC
>DASXRB010000963.1:0-2813 GCA_036506875.1 Kribbellaceae bacterium
GTTGATGTCCCTAGCGGAGCCGACCGCCTCCTGGATCGCCTTCGGGGTGATCTCGTGGAAGACCATCCGCTTGACCGGGACCTTCGGCTTCAGCTCGTCCAGCAGGTGCCAGGCGATCGCCTCCCCCTCGCGGTCCTCATCGGTCGCGAGGAAGAGCTCGTCGGCTCCCTTGAGCAGGTCCTTCAGCTTGCGGATCTGCTGCTTCTTGTCGGCGGGTACGACGTACAGCGGGTCGAAGTGGTCCTCGATGTTGACGCCGAGCCGCGCCCACGGCTCCTTCTTGTACTTGGCCGGGATCTCGTCGGCGCCCTTCGGCAGGTCGCGGATGTGGCCGAAGCTCGACTCCACCACGTAGCCGGGCCCGAGGAAACCGGAGATCATCCGTGCCTTCTTCGGCGACTCGACGATCACCAGGCGCTGCCCCGTGCTCTGTGCGCTGGTCGTGGTGGACACTCTGCTCCTTGCTGTCGATCGGTACGGCCGCCCCGCCCCCGAGAGGGGTCTGCCTGAGAGTATGACCCGTCGAACGGTAACCGTTAGTACATTCGATCTGTTCCGCCGGGTCCGCCAACGGGCGCGTCGCCGGTACTCAGGGTAGGGACGGGGACACGCCTGATGCGCGCTGGCTCGGTGATGCCGCATGGTCGGACCATGGCGTCGTACGTCAAGAACTGGATCGGTGGCCGGCTGCTGCGGCGCGCGGGCTCGGGCGGGCTGGACCTCGCGCGGCTGCGCGTGATCCCGCGCAGCGTGTCGATGCCGCTGCGCCGCGACGGGCTGGACCCGGTGCCCGACCTCGGGCGGGTGCGGGAGACCGAGCCGGTACACCTGCTGAAGCGGCTGTTCGGGCTGAACATCTGGATCGTCACCGGGTACGACGAGGCGCGTGCGGTGCTCGCCGACACGACCCGGTTCAGCAACGACATCCGCCCGCTGGTCGGCGGCGGCACGACCGCGGGCGCGGACGGCATCGGCGGGCTCGGGTTCACCGACCCGCCGGAGCACACCCGTCTGCGCAGGTACCTCACCCCCGAGTTCACGATGCGACGGCTCGCCAGGTTGGAGCCGGTGATCGCCGAGATCGTCGACCGGCAGCTGGACGCGGTCGCCGCGGCGGGGCCGGTCGCGGACCTGGTGCCGACGTTCGCCTTCCCGGTGCCGTTCCAGGTGATCTGCGAGCTGCTCGGGTTGCCGGTCGAGGACCGCGAGCGGTTCCGGCAGCTCGGGCCGGCCCGGTTCGACCTGTCCCGCGGCGGGGTCGGGGTGTTCGGCTCGGCGACCGAGTCGCGGTCGTTCCTGTTCGAGATGGTCGCCAAGCAGCGGCGCAACCCCGGTGACGGGCTGCTCGGCGCGCTGATCCGCGAGCACGGCGACGAGGTGGACGACGTGGAGCTCGGCGGGCTGGCCGACGGCGTCTTCCTCGGCGGCTACGAGACGTCGGCCAGCATGCTCGCGCTCGGCGCGCTGGTGCTGCTCCGCAACAAGGACGTGTACGACGCGGTGGCGCGCAACGAGCCGGGTGTCGTGGACCGGGTCGTCGAGGAGCTGCTGCGCTACCTGTCCGTCGTACAGGTGGCGTTCCCGCGGTTCGCCCGGTACGACCTGGACCTGTTCGGCCAGCGGGTCTCCAAGGGTGACCTGGTCTCGGTCTCGCTCAGCGGCGCCAACCGTGACGCGGAGGCGTTCGGGCCGGACGCGGAGGTGTTCAACCCGGATCGCCTCGGCGGGGCCGGGCCGGGGACGGCGCACCTCGGGTTCGGGCACGGCTTCCACCGCTGCGTCGGGTCGGAGCTGGCCCGGATGGAGCTGCGCTGCGCGTTCCGCGCGCTGACCCGCCGCTTCCCCGACCTGTCCCTTGCGGTCGAGCCGTCGGAGCTGCGGTTCCGCGACTTCTCCCTGGTGTACGGCGTGGGGTCCCTCCCGGTCCGCCTGGTCCCCGAAGCGACCGCGACCGGCGCCGCCTGACGTGCCAGGCTTGCATCAATCCAGCGACGCTTCGCGTAGCCCGTTCTGGGACAACGCCAGCAACCATGGTCCCGGCGTTCGCGCTCGCATTTCTATGCGCTGCCAATGCCGTGTGATCAGCGTGAGTCGATCCCAGCTCGACAGGTTGTTGCTGCTCGTCAGGTTCACGACGCGCACGGCATGGGCAACTAGTGCGCGCCGCTCGACCGGTTTGTAGCGAAGCCGCTTGTCGCGACTGAGAACGACCAGACCGAGGCGGCCGGCGATGGGTATCCACATATCGTCAAGGGCGTCCCTCGCGATATCAGGAATCGAGGGATGCCCCGGATAGACAACGTCTGATCGAACGCTCGCCATCGCCCTGCCGATGTCAAGCATGTTTGCGTCGACCATCCACCTCGGCGTCGCCGGCGAGCGTGTCACAGGTCTACGCGGCCGGCGACTTCGCGCGGAGCGGGTCAGCTTCGTAGCGCAGGGCCGCCTGGACCTGAGAGGTGCTCAGCTCGAACGCATCCGCGATCCGATCGGGATCGTCGCCCGCCAGCCATAGCTCGTAGATGTTGTCGGTTCGGATCCCGCCGACGGTCGGCTCCCCCCACGCTCGCTGGGGATCGATGACTACGGGCGACGTACGCCCGGCCGGATACAGCCGGCTCGCGACGCTGTCGTCCGGATCGAAGTCGACCTTCAGGAAGAACGCCTCTGCAACGGGAGACAGCACCAGCTGGCCGGAGCTGTACTCGACGAACGCCAGCCGGTCATCCAGCCCTGTCTCTCGCTGAACTCGCAAGACCAGCTGACGGTCATGAACCCACGGGCGTGCGTGGGCCAGCGGATACGGAACACCG
>DASXRB010000964.1:0-4496 GCA_036506875.1 Kribbellaceae bacterium
GCGCGCTGTGGCGAGCTCGTCGGTGTCCTTGCGACGTACGGTGCGGTCCGGGGTGACGACCAGGTCGATCACGCGGTCCTCCGTGGTGACGGTGGGCCGGGCGCCAGCCACGCGACGAGGGCCGCCGCGTCATCGCGCACGACCGTCATGGGACGCACGTAACTGATCTCGTCCCGGCCATGACCTCGGTCGCCAGTGGATCCGCGTGCCCGGCCGCCAGTGCCCTTCCATCCGCGCAGCCTATGCGAATGGTCGGAAGGGCCCGATGAGTGGCGACACGCCGGGTCGGAAGGGCCCGATGAGTGTTCAGGTGGGTGGGCGGGTCATGGACAGGACGTCCAGGGCGGCGTCCAGTTGCGTGAGGGTCAGGTCGCCGCGGTCGACGTAGCCCTGTTCGAGGACGACCTCGCGGATGGTCTTGCCGTCCTTCAGGGCCTTCTTGGCGACCGCAGCCGCGTTCTCGTAGCCGATGTAGCGGTTGAGGGGGGTGACGATCGAGGGGGACGACTCGGCGAGGGTGCGGCAGTGGTCGACGTTGGCGGTGATGCCGTCGACGCAGCGGTCGGCGAGCAGGCGGGACGAGTTCGCGAGCAGCCGGATCGACTCCAGGACGTTGCGCGCCATGACCGGGAGCATCACGTTGAGCTCGAAGTTGCCCGCGGCGCCGCCGGCCGTGATCGCCGCGTCGTTGCCGATCACCTGGGCGCAGACCATCAGGGTGGCCTCGCAGATCACCGGGTTCACCTTGCCGGGCATGATGCTCGAGCCGGGCTGCAGGTCGGGGAGCGCGAGCTCGCCGAGGCCGGCGCGCGGGCCGGATCCCATCCAGCGCAGGTCGTTGCAGATCTTGGTCAGGCTGACCGCGATCGTCTTCAGCTGCCCGGACAGCTCCACCAGGCCGTCCCGCGCGCCCTGCGCCTCGAAGTGGTCCGTTGCCTCGGACAACGACAGTCCGGTGCGACGGTTCAGCTCGGCGATCACCTTGCCGGCGAACCCGGCCGGGGTGTTGATCCCGGTCCCGACCGCCGTACCGCCCAGCGGCAGCTCGGCCACCCGGGGCAGCGACGCCTCCAGCCGCTCGGCCCCGCGCCGCACCTGCGCGGCGTACCCGCCGAACTCCTGCCCGAGCGTCACCGGTGTCGCGTCCATCAGGTGCGTCCGCCCGGACTTGACCACCTCGGCGAACTCCGACGCCTTCCGCTCCAGGGACTCCGCCAGGTGCGCCAGCGCCGGCAGCAGGTCCTGTACGACGCCCGCGGTGGCCGCGACGTGGATCGCGGACGGGAAGGTGTCGTTGCTGGACTGGCTCGCGTTCACGTGGTCGTTCGGGTGCACCTCGCTGCCCAGCGATCGCGTCGCGAGCGTGGCGAGCACCTCGTTGGTGTTCATGTTGGTCGACGTACCGGAGCCGGTCTGGAACACGTCGATCGGGAACTGGTCGTCGTACTCGCCGGCCGCGACCGCGTCCGCCGCCGCCACGATCGCGTCCGCGACCTCCGCCGTCACCACCCCGAGGGAGGCGTTGACGGCCGCGGCCGAGGCCTTGATCTGGGCCAGCGCGTGGACCAGCGCCGGGTCGAGCGGCCGGCCCGAGATCGGGAAGTTCTCCACCGCCCGCTGGGTCTGTGCCCGCCACAGCGCATCGCGGGGGACGCGTACCTCGCCCATCGTGTCGTGCTCGATCCGGAACTCGTCCATATCCGCAGCGTACGACGCCCGCCTCGCCGCGCCGATCCCGTCGCGCGGCTCTGGTAGAACACCCGCATGGAGTTCACCCAGTCGTTCGAGATCACCCGCTGGGAGCCCTCCGTGTACGACGACCGCGACGGCGTCGCGCTCGCCAGGGTCGAGGTGTACAAGCTGTTCGACGGTGAACTGACCGGCACGAGCACCGCGGAGCTCCTCACCGTCGGCACCGCGGCCGGCCCGTCGGCGTACACGGCGGTCGAGCGCTTCGACGGCACGCTGTCCGGCCGGGAGGGCACCTTCGTGCTCGTGCACGGCGCCGGCGCGGACAGCGCCGCGGCGACGGGCTATGTCGCGACCGGCACCGGCACCGGCGAGCTCACCGGGCTGCGCGGCACGGTGACGTTCGTGCACGACGACGGGGGCCCGCGGCTCACCTTCGACTACGACCTGCCCGGCGCCGGGACGACCGATCAGGACTGAGCGCGGCGGGCGTCGTACACGTAGTAGGTCTCGTCGCGGCCCTGCAGGTCGACCGGGACCGGCCGCTCCACGCACCTGCCGAAGACCGCCTCCAGCGCGGACGCGAGGGCGGGTGAACTGGTGGAGGACCAGACGGTGAGCGCGCCGCCGGGGCACAGCATGCGGCGGCACTCGGCGAGGAACCCGGAGCGGTAGATCGCCGCGTTCCGGTCGTACACCAGGAAGTCGGGGCCGTTGTCCACGTCCAGCAGGATCCCGTCGTACGACGCGTCGGCGCAGGCGCGCACGATGTCCCGCACGTCCCCGGTGCGTACCTCGACCCGCTCGTCACCGAGCACCGACGGGACCACGCCGTCGTGCATCCAGCCGACCAGCGCCGGCTCGATCTCGGCGACCGTGACCAGCCGCACCCGTGGGTCGGCCAGCAGCGCGCGGACGGTGAAGCCGAGCCCGAGCCCGCCGACCAGCAGCCGCGCGGGCCGACCGGCGCCGTCAGGGTCGTTCCCGGCGACCGCGTCCAGAGCGGCATGCGCGAGCAGCTCCTCGCTGCGGGTCTCGCGGTCGTCCATCACGAACACGCCGTTCACCCGCAGCTCCAGCGCGCCGTCGTCGCGCCGCAGCAGCGTGACCTCACCGCGCTCGGACCGCGCCCGCGCGACCGTCGTCGCCACCCGCAACCTCGCCTTCGGTTCCACGAACTGTTGATCCGGCGAATACCGGCGAAGTGTCCGTGTCCGGACCTACTCTGAACCTATGTACACGATCGAGCTGGAAGACACCGAGCTGCGACTGGTGCGGCACGCACTGCGGTCGTACCTCGACGGCTTCGGACACGACGAGGCGGACCTGCTGCGTGCGGCCAAGGCGATCCTCGCCCGGCTGCCGGACCCCGCCGCCTCCGCCCCGGCGGGCTGACCTCCCGCGGGCGGTCCCGCTCACGGCGGACTCACGGTATGTGACCAGCCTCGCGCCGCCGGAGCGTTAAGAACGTGTCAAAGGCCCGGCCACAGGGCCTTCGACCGTCTAAGGTCGATCCTCGGCGTGGCACGCCACGGGGCGCCGCGTACCGCTGAGGAGACGAACGCTTGAGCACCACGACCGAGACCGGTCCCGCCACGACCACGTCCCCGCACGGGCGCTTGGCCGCGTGGCTGCTGCACGACCGGCCGCAGCGCACCGCCGGGCTGCCGGGCCGGCACAAGCCGGCGCCGCACAAGCCGCACTCGTGGTGGAAGGTGATGTGCCTGACCGGTGTGGACTACTTCTCCACACTCGGTTACCAGCCGGCGATCGCCGCGGCCGCCGTCGGCGTGCTGTCCCCGGTGGCGACGCTGGTCCTCGTCCTGGTGACCCTGCTCGGCGCGCTGCCGGTGTACCGCCGGGTGGCGGGGGAGAGCCCGCACGGCGAGGGCTCGGTCGCGATGCTGGACCGGCTGCTCGGCCGCTGGAAGGGCAAGCTCGTCATCCTCGCCCTGCTCGGCTTCATGGCCACCGACTTCATCATCACGATGACCCTGTCCGCCGCCGACGCGTCCGCGCACCTGATCGAGAACCCGTACGTCCCGAACGCGCTGCACGGTCACGAGGTGCTCATCACGCTCGGCCTGCTGGCCCTGCTCAGCGTCGTGTTCCTCCGCGGGTTCTCCGAGGCGATCGGGATCGCGGTCGGCCTCGTGCTGGTCTACCTCGGGCTGAACCTGGTGGTGATCGCCGACTCGCTCCGGCGGATCGTCACCGCGCCGCACCTGGTGACGCAGTGGAACAACCTGCTGCACGCCGAGCACTCGAGCGTCTGGCTGATGATCGGCGTCTCGCTGGTGGTGTTCCCGAAGCTGGCGCTGGGCCTGTCCGGGTTCGAGACCGGCGTCGCGGTGATGCCGCAGGTCCGCGGCGACGCCGGTGACGACGAGGCCGTGCCGGCCGGCCGGATCCGCAACACCCGCCGGCTGCTGACCAGTGCCGCGGTGATCATGAGCTGCTTCCTGATCACCAGCAGCTTCATCACCGTCGTACTCATCCCGAAGGCCGAGTTCGACGAGGGCGGGCAGGCCAACGGGCGGGCGCTGGCCTTCCTCGCGCACGAGCACCTCGGGGCCGCGTTCGGGACCGTGTACGACGTGAGCACGATCGCGATCCTGTGGTTCGCCGGGGCGTCGGCGATGGCGGGCCTGCTGAACATCGTGCCGCGCTACCTGCCGCGCTACGGCATGGCGCCCGAGTGGGCGCGGGCCACCCGGCCCCTGGTGCTGGTGTTCACGGCCATCGCCTTTGCCGTCACCCTCATCTTCGCGGCCGACGTCGACGCGCAGGGCGGCGCGTATGCGACT
>DASXRB010000965.1:0-6156 GCA_036506875.1 Kribbellaceae bacterium
CCGCGATGGCACCGGCCAGCGTCTTGCCCTCACCGGTGGCCATCTCGATCACGCGGCCCTGCATCAGCGCCAGCGCGCCGACCAGCTGGCAGTCGAACGGCCGCTCGCCGATCGCCCGCTCGGCCGCCTCCCGCGCCACCGCCAGCAGCTCGACCAGCTCGTTGTCGGTGAACGCCTCGCCGGTCCGCAGCGTCGCCGCGGCGTCGCGCAGCTCGTCGTCGGACAGCTTGCCGACCGCTTCGGCACGGGCGCCGACCCGCTCCACCATGCGCTCGTACGGGCGGATGTCGATGGTGCCGGGCTTCTGCAGCACCCGGCGGATCCGGTCGGTCAGTCTGGCCATGTCCTGGGCAACGTCCTGTGCTAGTCGGTGGTTCCCGTCGCCCCGAACACTAGAGGACGCTCAGGGCGTGAAGACGTACGGCGTGGTGGTGGCCACCTTGAGCAGGCCGACCCGCTCCAGGATCGGGCGCGAGTCCTCCGACGCGTCGACGCGCAGGTACTTGTACCCGCGGCCGGCCGCCTTCAGCGCACGGTGCCGCAGCAGCGCCCGGTACAGCCCCTGCCGCCGCCACTCCGGCCGGGTCGCGCCGCCCCACAGGCTGGCGAAGTCGGTGCCCGGGTGGTACCGGACCCACGCCGCGGTCAGTGCCGGGCCGCCCCAGGCCTCCTCGACCAGCGAGACCTCCAGCCGGTCGGGGTCCGCCTGCAGCTCGTCGTACAGCTTGGTCATGAAGTGTCCGGCGTCGTGCTTGCCCCAGACGGCCTCCTGGAGCTCGCCGATGCGCAGGAAGTCCTCGCGGCTGCCGACGTCGCGGATCCGCACCTTCGACGGCAGGCTCAGCGGCTGCTCCAGGATCCGCGCCACCTCACCGAGGATCAGCGACTCCGGCTCCTCCGCGACGAACCCGGCCGCGACCAGCCGCTGCGGCAGGTCCGCCGGCTCGTCGTACCCGTAGGTCTTCCACTCCACCGCCTGCCCGCGCACCCTGAAGAACTCCCGCTGCGCCGCGATCTCCGCGTCCGGGTCGTCCAGCCCCAGCGGCGCCTCGACGAACCCCTGCACGTCGGTGTCGCCGTCCTTGTACGACCGGTGCACGTTCCCGACCCGCTCGGTCACCCACCCCGGCACCACGTCCCGGTCCGCCACCCGCACCTGCTCGTGAAACACCCTCAGCAACTCGTCACCCGTCACGCCCCCATCCTCTCCTCCCTCCGCAACCCGGTTTCTCCCGTCATCGGGCCCTTGTGACCGGCGTGTCGTCACTCATCGGTCCCTTCCGACCACAGCCGGGATTTCTCGGCCGACGCGTCAACCGGCGGCGCCCGTCCCGCGTGTGAGCGGTGTTCCGAGAGGGGGACACATGAACCACATCCGTTCACTGGTCGCCGTGCTGGCGACCGCCGCGATCTCCGCGACCGGCCTGGTCGCATCCACCGCGGCAGGCACCACCACCGCGGCAGGCGCCACGGCCTGCGCGACCCGCTGGGGCTCGTTGCCCGAGGCATCGACACGTACGACGACGGCGTCGCTGACGAACATCCGCGCCGGGCGGCACGACTGCTTCGACCGGCTGGTGTTCGACCTCAACGGCCGGCCGGCCGGATACCGGGTCGGCTACGTGCGGACCATGTACGCCGACGCGTCCGGCGCCGTCGTACCGCTGCGCGGCGGTGCGAAGCTGCGAATCGTGCTGACCGCGCCGGCGTACGACCCGGCGACGGGCCGGTCGACGTACAGCGCGGCCAACCCGCGCGAGCTGGTGAACGTCACCGGCTACCGCACGTTCCGCCAGGTCGCCTGGGCGGGCTCGTTCGAGGGCTACACGACCATCGGCCTCGGCGTCCGCGCCCGGCTCCCGTTCCGGGTCTTCACCCTGGCCGGCCCCGGCACCGGCTCCCGCATCGTCGTCGACGTCGCCCACACCTGGTGACGGCACGCTCGTCGGGCCCTTGTCCGCTTGGTCGCAAGGGCCCGACGAGTGACGACACGCCGGGTCACAACGGCCCGATGAATGGCTTTGAGGTCAGGTGAGGTCTTCGGGGGTGTAGGGCTTGGGCTCCAGCAGGACCCACCAGTTGCCGGAGTTGTCCCTCATCACGGCCTCCACGCCGTACGGGCGGTCGGCCGGCTCGGAGACGAACTCGACACCCTTCGCGGTCAGCTCCTCGTACGTCTTGCGGCAGTCGTCCACGTTCAGCCCGCCGGCGCCCTGCGCGCCCTTGCCGAGCATCCGCTTCACGTACCCCGCGGACTCCTCGTCCAGCGGCGGCCCCGGCACCTGGAGGTTGATCTTCAGGTCCGGCTGGTCCGGGTGCCCGACGGTGAGCCAGCGGTAGTCCCCCATCGTCACGTCCTCACGCACCTCGAACCCGAGCTTGCCGACGTAGAAGTCCCTCGCCTCGTCGATGTCGTCGACCCACACCCCGAACAGCGAGACGTTCTGGATTCCCATGACCGTTCCTTTCGTCGTTGCCTTCGGGTACGACGCTAGGCTGCGGTCCGCACGGAACGCTTCTCCTGGATTGCGGAGCCGACCTCACGGACTCTCACCGGGCTGGTCACCGTCTCGTGCGGCGGGGCGCAGGCCGATCATGAAGACGTAGCAGCCCGGGATGTGCGGGCCGCCGGCCTGGGTGCGCTGGTACTCCGACGGGCTCATCCCGACCAGCTCCCGGAACCGCGTGCTGAACGAACCGAGGCTGCTGAACCCGACCAGGTTGCACACCTCGGTCACCGTCAGGTTCGTGGCCCGGAGCAGGTCCGTGGCCCGCTCGATCCGGCGCCGCGACAGGTACTGCATCGGCGTCTCGCCGTACTCGGCCGCGAAGCACCGCAGGAAGTGGTACTTCGACACCCCCGCCGCCGACGCCAGCGCCGCCAGGTCCAGCGGCTCCGCATAGTTGCGATCGGCAACATCCCGGGCCCGCCGCAGATGCGGCAGCAACGCGACGGGCACCGGTGACTGACGCAACGTGAGGTCAGGCCTTGGGCTCCGGCACGGCGTCGACGCCGGCTTCCTTGCGCTGCTCCGGGGTGATCGGGGCGGGCGCGGCGGTCAGCGGGTCGAAGCCGCCGCCGGACTTCGGGAAGGCGATCACGTCGCGGATCGACTCCGTGCCGGCCAGCAGTGCCGTGATCCGGTCCCAGCCGAACGCGATCCCGCCGTGCGGCGGGGCGCCGTACTTGAAAGCCTCCAGGAGGAAGCCGAACTTCTCGGTCGCCTCCTCCTCGGACAGCCCCATCACCGCGAAGACCCGCTTCTGCACGTCCTCGCGGTGGATACGGATCGAGCCACCGCCGATCTCGTTGCCGTTGCAGACGATGTCGTACGCGTAGGCCAGCGCCGAGCCCGGGTCGGTGTCGAAGGTGTCCATCGACTCCGGCTTCGGCGAGGTGAAGGCGTGGTGCACGGCGGTCCAGGCACCGGACCCGACGGCGACGTCGCCGTGCGCGGTCGCCTCCGACGCCGGCTCGAACAGCGGCGCGTCCACGACCCAGACGAACTCCCAGGCCGACTCGTCGATCAGGCTCTGCCGGCGGCCGATCTCCAGCCGGGCCGCGCCGAGCAGCGCCCGGGACGGCTTCGGCAGGCCGGCGGCGAAGAACACGCAGTCACCCGGCGAGGCGCCGACGTGCTTGGCCAGGCCGGCGCGCTCGTCCTCGGACAGGTTCTTGGCGACCGGGCCGCCGAGCTCGCCGTCCTCGCCGATGAGCACGTACGCCAGCCCGCGGGCGCCGCGCTGCTTGGCCCACTCCTGCCAGGCGTCCAGCTGCTTGCGCGGCTGGTCCGCGCCGCCCGGCATCACCACGGCGCCGACGTACTCGGCCTGGAACACCCGGAACGGCGTGTCCTCGAAGTACTCGGTGCACTCGACCAGCTCGAGGTCCAGCCGCAGGTCCGGCTTGTCGGTGCCGAACCGGCGCATCGCCTCGGCGTACGTGATCCGCGGGATCGGCGTGCTGATCTCGTACCCGGCGAGCTTCCACAGCGCGGCCAGGATCTCCTCGGACAGCGCGATGATGTCGTCCTGGTCGACGAAGCTCATCTCGATGTCGAGCTGGGTGAACTCCGGCTGCCGGTCGGCGCGGAAGTCCTCGTCGCGGTAGCAGCGCGCGATCTGGAAGTACCGCTCCATCCCGGCGACCATCAGCAGCTGCTTGAACAGCTGCGGCGACTGCGGCAGCGCGTACCACGACCCCGGCTGCAGCCGCGCCGGTACCAGGAAGTCGCGTGCGCCCTCCGGCGTGGACCGGGTCAGCGTCGGCGTCTCGATCTCCACGAAGTCGTGCCCGTGCAGCACCTCGCGGGCGACCCGGTTCACCTCGCTGCGCAGCCGGATCGCCGAGCCCGGGCCGCTGCGGCGCAGGTCCAGGTAGCGGTGCTTGAGTCGCACCTCCTCGTTCACCGGCGTGGTGTGGTGCTCCTCGACCGGGAACGGCAGCGGCGCCGATTCGGAAAGCACCTCGACCCCGGTGCCTTCGAACGCGATCACCTCGATCTCGCCGGTCGGCAGGTTCGGGTTCGCGTTGCCCTCCGGGCGCTTCGAGACCTCACCCGTCACGCGCAGGCAGAACTCGGCGCGCAGCGGGTGCGCGACCTGCTCGTCGCGGATCACCACCTGCACGGCACCGGACGAGTCGCGCAGGTCGATGAACGCGACCCCGCCGTGATCGCGCCGCCGCGCCACCCAGCCCGCGAGCGTCACGGTCTGCCCGGTGTGCTCGGCCCGCAACGAGCCGGCGGAATGGGTACGGATCACGAGTTCTCCTTGCTGGGGGCGTTGTCCTCGGCCGCGGCGTTTTCATTGCCTGCGGCAACATCATTGGGTACGACGACCCGCGGGCGCAGGTCGTCCGCGGGCGGCGTCCAGACCGACACGTCGGCGTCGACCTGCTCACCGCTGCGGATGTCCTTCACGGAGTCGCCGTCCGGGCCGCTGAACCACACGAACGGGATCCCGCGGCGGTCCGCGAACCTGATCTGCTTGCCGAACCTCGCCGCGGCCGGCGCCACCTCGACCGGGATGCCCCGGGCACGCAGCGCCGCGGCGGTGCGCATCGCGTCCGCCCGGCTCTCCTCGTCGGCCAGCGCGACCAGCACCGCGGTCGGCGTGGACCGGGTCGCCGCGACCAGGCCCTGGCCGAACAGCCGGGCGAGCAGCCGGGAGACGCCGATCGAGATCCCGACCCCCGGGTAGGTCGTCTTGCCGTCGCTGGCCAGCGAGTCGTAGCGGCCGCCGGAGCAGATCGAGCCGTACGACTCGTGCCCGATCAGCTGGGTCTCGTACACGGTGCCGGTGTAGTAGTCCAGGCCGCGCGCGATCCGCAGGTCCGCGACCAGCAGGCCCGGCGCGTGCTCGTTGGCCGCGGTCATCACCTGGCTGAGCTGCTCCAGGCCCTCGTCGAGGGTCTCGTGCCGCACGCCGAGCGCCCGCACCTGGTCGGTGAACGACGCGTCGGTCGTGGCGATCTCCGCGAGCTGCAGCACGGCCTTGGCCTGCGTGTCGCTCAGCCCGCCCTCGGTCAGCAGCGCGGTCACCTTGTCCGGGCCGATCTTGTCCAGCTTGTCCACGGTCCGCAGCACGCCGGCGACGTCCGCGATCCCGAGACCGAGGTAGAAGCCCTCCGGGATCTTCCGGTTGTTCACCTGGATCCGGAACCCCGGCACCGGCAGCCGGTTGAACGCGTCCGCGATCACCAGCGGCAGCTCGACCTCGTAGTGGAACGGCAGCGTGCCGGAGTCCACGATGTCGATGTCGGCCTGGGTGAACTCGCGGAACCGGCCCTCCTGCGGCCGCTCACCGCGCCACACCCGCTGGATCTGGTACCGCCGGAACGGGAACGCCAGCTTGCCCGCGTTCTCCAGCACGTACCGGGCGAACGGGACGGTCAGGTCGAAGTGCAGCCCGAGACCCGGGCCGTCGTCATCGGCGTCCGCGCCGAGACGGTGTACGCCGTAGATCTCCTTGTCCGCGTCCTCGCCCTGGTTCGAGAGCCGGTCGACCGGCTCCACCGCGCGGGTCTCGATCGACGCGAACCCGTGCAGCTCGAACGTGTCGCGGATGACGTCCAGGAACCGCTGCTCGACGATCCGTTCCGCCGGCAGCCACTCGGGAAACCCGCTGATCGGGGTCACCTTGCTCATGAATATG
>DASXRB010000966.1:0-5062 GCA_036506875.1 Kribbellaceae bacterium
AGGAGATCGGCGATGGGCATCGCATCCCGGACCGGCCCCGTCGCCGTCGAGGTCGACGGCAGCGCGGAGGGCCTGCGCGTCATCGACTACGCGTGCCAGATGGCGCAGAACGCCGGCGCGGACCTGCTGCTGGTGCGCCCATACTCGACCCGGGCGGCGACGATGCCGTTGTACGAGCCCGGCGACGCCAAGGCGCAGGCCGAGGCCGAGCTGCGCGACGCGGTCGCGCGGGTCCGCCGCCAGGTCGGCTTCAGCGTCACCGTGGGCACCGCGCTGCGCGAGGGGTCGCGGCTGCACGTGCTGCCGCAGGCCGCCCGGCTGGCGCGGCTGCTGGTGGTCGGGCGGCGGCGGGCCCGCGGTCCGCACCGGCTGGTCGCGGCCCAGGCCGACCTGGTGCTCGCCTCGCGTTGCGCCTGCCCGGTAGTGGTCGTACCCGGCGGCTGGAAGCCGTCGACCGCCGACCGGACCGTGTACGTCGGGGTGGACGGCACCGCGCTGTCGGCCGAGGCGGCCGAGCACGCGTTCCGGGAGGCGTCCGATCGCGGCGGCCACCTGGTCGTCGTACACGCCGACACCGCGCCGGTGCGCAAGCTCGACCGGGCCGGGCAGGAGGTGTGGGCGTCGAACGCCGAGCTGTCGGTGTCGGAGACGCTGGCCGGCTTCGCCGAGCGGTTCCCTGAGGTGCGGGTGACGCGGCTGGTGACCGGGGGTCCGGTGATCGAGGCGCTGGTC
This sequence comes from Kribbellaceae bacterium, assembly GCA_036506875.1. Classification (GTDB taxonomy): domain Bacteria; phylum Actinomycetota; class Actinomycetes; order Propionibacteriales; family Kribbellaceae; genus DASRHY01. The sequence continues at coordinate 733 of DASXRB010000966.1, forward strand.
CGGTCGTCGCAGCACGCCGGCCTGCTGGTGCTCGGTGCGCACGCCGGGCTGCTGCCGCGCGATCCGGTGACCCGGCGCGCGCTGGCCGCCGCGGCCTCCCCGGTCGCGGTGGTGAAGCACTACCTCACCGAGGCCGAGCGGCGCGCCGAGCGACGGCTGGAGCGCAGGGGCGGATCGGACGTCGCGGTCCCGACATACTGAGGACCGTGACCCGGGTACTGCCCGCGTGGACGCACGGCTACCAGCGCGGCTGGTTGCGCGCCGACGTGCTGGCCGGGGTCACGGTGGCGGCGTATCTCGTGCCGCAGGTGATGGCCTACGCACAGGTCGCCGGGCTGCAGCCCGTGGCCGGGCTGTGGGCGGCCGTCGGTCCGCTGCTGGTCTACGCACTGGTGGGTTCCTCGCGCCGGCTGTCGGCCGGGCCGGAGTCGAGCACGGCGCTGATGACCGCCACGACGGTGGGTGCCCTCGCGACCGGTGACCCCGGGCGGTACGCCGCTCTGGCCGCGACGCTGGCGCTGATCGTCGGGGTGCTGTGCCTGCTGGGCCGGCTGGCCCGGCTCGGGTTCCTCGCCGACCTGCTCTCGCGGCCGGTACTGGTGGGATACATGGCCGGGATCGCGGTGCTGATGATCGCCGGCCAGCTCGGCCGAGTGACCGGGATCCGGGTCGAGGCGGAGGCGCCGCTCGGCGAGATCTGGTACGCCGCAGGACACGCCGCGGAGGCGGAACCGGCCACGGTGCTGCTGGCCCTCGGCGTACTGGTGTTCCTGCTCGCGGTGGCCAGGTGGTTGCCGTGGGCACCGGGTCCGCTGGTGGCGATGCTGCTGGCCGCCGGGGCGGTCGCCGTCTTCGGGCTGGACCGGCACGGGGTGAGCACGGTCGGCACGATTCCGGCCGGCCTGCCCGTGCCGGAGCTGCCGGCGGTGAGCCTGGACGACCTGCGCGCGCTGCTGCTGCCGGCGATCGGGCTGACGATCGTCGGCTACACCGACAACGTGCTGACCGCGCGGGCGTTCGGCAGCCGGCACCACGAGACGGTGGACAGCAACGCCGAGCTGCTCGCGCTCGGCGCCGCGAACCTGTCCTCCGGCATGCTGCAGGGCTTCCCGGTGAGCAGCAGCGGCAGCCGGACCGCGATCGCGGACACCGTCGGGGCGCGCACCCAGCTGTACTCGCTCGTTGCCCTGGGCACCGTGCTGTTCACGGTGTTCGCGGCCCGGCCGGTGCTGGCGACGTTCCCGGTCGCGGCGCTCGGGGCGGTGGTGGTGTACGCCGCGCTCCGGCTGGTCGACGTCGCGGACTTCCGGCGGATCGGCCGATTCCGGCGTAGTGAGCTGACGCTGTCGCTGACCACCACGGCCGGGGTGCTGGTGCTGGGCGTGCTGAACGGCGTGCTGGTGGCGCTGGCGCTGTCGGTGCTGGACCTGCTGCGCCGGGTCGCCCGGCCGCACGACGGCATCCTCGGCTACGCGCCCGGGGTGCCGGGGATGCACGACCTGGACGACTACCCGGACGCGCGCCGGGTGCCGGGGCTGGTGGTCTACCGCTACGACTCGCCGCTGTTCTTCGCCAACGCCGAGGACTTCCGCCGCCGGGCGCTGGCCGCGGTCGCCTCCGCGCCGGGGCCGGTGGAGTGGCTGCTGCTGAACACCGAGGCGAACATCTGGGTCGACATCACCGCCGTCGACGCGCTCGACGACCTGCGCGATGAGCTCGCGCACCGCGGCATCGTGCTGGCGCTGGCCCGGGTGAAGCAGGACCTGCGCGACGTGCTCGACGCTGCCGGGTTCATCGAGCGCCTCGGTCCGGACCTGGTCTTCTACACCCTGCCGACCGCGGTCGACGCCTACCTGGCGTGGCACAAGGACCACGCCGCGAAAGTTCCTGACACCTGAACCCTGGAGGCGACATGAGTACAGCGACGTATCCGGTCCGTGTGGACGGGCGTCTCGACGACGGGCTGAACCGGTGGCTGTGGCTGGTGAAGTGGCTGCTGGTCATCCCCCACCTCGTGATCCTGCTGGTGCTGTGGCTGGTGTTCGTGGTGCTGACCGTGGTGGCCTTCTTCGCCATCCTGTTCACCGGCCGCTACCCGCGGGGGATCTTCGACTTCAACCTCGGCGTGCTGCGATGGTCCTGGCGGGTGCAGTTCTACGCGTACGGCGCGCTCGGCACCGACCGGTACCCGCCCTTCACGCTGGCGGAGGTACCGGACTACCCGGCACGCCTCGACGTGGCCTACCCCGACCAGCTGTCGCGCGGGCTGGTGCTGGTGAAGTGGTGGCTGCTGGCGATCCCGCACTACGTCGTGGTGGCGATCTTCGCCGGCGGCGGCACCTGGTTCGCGTGGAACACGGACCGGGAAACCCGGGGCTGGGGCGCCGGCCTGATCCACGTACTGGTGCTGGTGGCCGCCGTGGTGCTGCTGTTCACCGGGCGCTATCCGCGGTCGGTGTTCGACCTCGTGCTCGGCCTGCAGCGCTGGGCGCTGCGAGTGGCGGCGTACGCGGCGCTGATGACCGACGAGTACCCGCCGTTCCGCCTCGACCAGGGCGGTAGCGACCCCGGAAGCGCGCAACCGGCGGAGCCGGTCAGCGGACCACCGCCACAGGACACCGCGAGCGGTGAAGCACCGCCCGGCTGACCGAGCCGAGCAGCAGGCCGCGGAAGCCGCCGCGGCCCCGGGAGCCGACCACCAGCAGCTGGGCGCCGTCCGCGGCGTCCAGCAGCACGGCGGCCGGGTGACCGTGCACGACCCGCTCCCGCACCACCACGTCCGGGTACGTTCCGGACCGCCCGGCGACCGCCTCGGCCAGCACCACCTCGTCCTCGCGGCGCAGCGACTCCGCGTCGTACACGAGCGGGATCATGTCGCCCGGGCCGGTCGACACCGGCCCGGTCCACGCCAGCACGGCGTCGATCGACGCCCCGGTGACGGCGGCGTACCCGAAGGCGAAGTCGACCGCGGCCGAGGACAGCTCGGACCCGTCGACCCCGACCACCACGCGCCCGCCCGGTGACGGAGCCGGCGACCCGGCCGGCACCACCACGACCGGTGACGCGGCGTGCGTGGCCACCTGCGCGGCCGCCGAGCCCAGCACGACGTCGCGGAACTCGCCGAGCCCACGTGACCCGAGCACCGTCAGGCTCGCCTGCCGCGACTCGTCCACCAGCACCGGCGCGGCCGGCCCGAGCTCGACCACGACGTCTACGTCCAGGTCCGGCCGGGTCTTGCGCACCTCCCGGCAGGCCTCGTCGAGCAGGCCGCGGGCCGCGTCGATCAGGTCGTCGACCGGCAGCGCGCCGGTCACACCCATCGGGCTGCTCACCAGCGGCACCGCCAGCGCGTGCAGCAGTCGAAGGGGCCGCGCCGCGGTGTCCGCGTACGCCGCCGCCCACTCCAGGGCGGCGCGGCTCGCAGGCGATCCGTCGTACCCGACGATGACGGGACGGGACGGGGGCACGGACATGGCGGCTCCTCGGGTCGTTCGTCGCACGGTCCTCCCACCGTCGCCGCCGCGCGGCCGGCGGTCGAGAGGCGTTGGTCCCGAGCCCACCACCACGCGGCGGGACCTTCGGCAGCCCGGCACGGCCCATCGGCCGTCGCCCGCCCCCGCGCCGGGCGGGATGGTGGAGGCAGAAGGAGGCGGTCGCGATGATGTACGGCGCGGGAGGCGGGGCGAGCTGGATGATGGTGTTCGGACTGATCCTGTGGATCGCGCTGATCGCGGCTGCCGGCTGGGCACTCGGCCGCTACCTGCGTGGTACGACGTCCACCCCGCGACTGCCCGCCCGCGAGACACCGCTGGAGATCCTTGAGCGCCGGTACGCCGAAGGCGCCATCACCGACGCCGAGTTCGACGAGGCGCGGGCCCGGATCCGCGACGAGCTCCCGAAGCGGCGGTAGGTTCCTGTTCTACCGTGATCCGGCGGGCCGGCCGCGGGTTCTCTACCGCCGGTACGACGGCCACTACGGCCTGCTCGCCGCGTCCTGACCCGGCGGCTGGGCTCCGCCTGGCAGCTGACCCGGTAGCTGGGCCGCCCGGGCGGCGTCGAACGCGGTGACCACACCGACCAGGCGGCCCGCCTCGTCGGTAACCAGTGCGAGGGCGTCGACCCGGGACGGCATCCGGGCGTGCAGCTCGGCCAGCGAGTCGCCGGGGTGCACGACCGGGACGTTCTTCAACGGCACCTGGACATCGGCCAGCAGCGTCGACGCCCGCAGCGCGGCGGGCACCCGGCCGAGCGCGCCGAGGCTGACCGTGCCGGTCGGGCGGCCGTCCAGGTCCACGACCGGGAAGGCCGGCCGGCGGCTGCGCGGCGCCAC
>DASXRB010000967.1:0-4309 GCA_036506875.1 Kribbellaceae bacterium
GCCGAGCGCGCGCTCAACCAGCTCGGGCGGATCAACCCGCTCGCGCTGGAGGAGTACGACGCGATGGAGGAGCGGCACCGCTTCCTGTCCGAGCAGCTGGACGACCTGAAGAAGTCCCGGCGCGACCTGATGGACATCGTCAAGGAGGTCGACGAGCGGGTCGAGCAGGTCTTCACCGAGGCGTACCGTGACGTCGAGAAAGCGTTCGAGCAGGTCTTCGCCCGGCTCTTCCCGGGCGGCGAGGGCCGGCTGATCCTGACCGAGCCGGACGACATGCTGGCCACCGGCGTCGACGTCGAGGCCCGCCCGCCGGGCAAGAAGGTGAAGCGGCTGTCGCTGCTGTCCGGTGGCGAGCGGTCGCTGGTCGCGGTGGCGTTCCTGGTGGCGCTGTTCAAGGCCCGGCCGTCGCCGTTCTACATCCTGGACGAGGTCGAGGCAGCGCTGGACGACACCAACCTGGGCCGGCTGCTGGAGATCTACGAGGAGCTGCGCGACCACTCGCAGCTGCTGGTGATCACGCACCAGAAGCGCACCATGGAGGTCGCCGACGCCCTGTACGGCGTGAGCATGCGCGGCGACGGCGTCTCCGCGGTGATCAGCCAGCGCCTGCGCGAGGCCGCACCCGCCTGACCCGACGGCGCCACAGCCCGACGTCGCCCGGACCCCGGGGCCGTCCAACCGCGCCCCGGGGTGCCGGGTCGGGTGCCCCGGGGTGTTCCGCTCGGCGGATTCCGGGGGGAATCCGCCCCGGGGTCGTTTGCTGGACGCCCCGGGGTCGGGGCGTGGCAGGATCGCGGCATGGTGACTGACGACCTGCGCGAGCGTCGCAAGGAGGCCGCGGCGCGGTGCACGCGCTGGCTGTTCTGGCGTGGCGACACGGCACCGGCCAGGATGCGCGCGGACGCTGCGGAGGTCCGCGACGGCGACCTCGACCGGTACGGCGAGGGCGACGCGGTCGCGGAGCTGGAGTCCGAGGTCGCGGAGCTGCTCGGCAAGCCGGCCGCGGTGTTCATGCCGAGCGGCGTGATGGCGCAGCAGGCGGTGCTGCGCGCCTTCGCCGACGAGCGTGGCACCCGCCGGGTGGCCGTGCACGGCCTGTCGCACCTCGTGGTGCACGAGCTGAACGCGCTGGAGGAGGTGCACGGGCTGCGGCTCGAGCGGCTGACCGGCGAGCCCCGGCAGCCGCGGCCGGACGACCTGGAGGCTGTCCCCGGCCGGCTCGCGGCGGTGACGCTGGAGCTGCCGCTGCGCGACGCCGGCTACCTGCTGCCGACCTGGGACGAGCTGGTGCTGTTCGCGCGGGCCTGCGCCGAGCGTGACGTGCCGCTGCACCTCGACGGCGCGCGACTGTGGGAGAGCGTGCCGTACCTCGGCCACTCCGCGGCAGAGATCGCGGCGCTGGCCGAGACGGTCTACGTGAGCTTCTACAAGGGCCTGGGCGGGCCGGCCGGTGCGGTGCTGGCGGGCCCGGCGGGCGTCGTACAGCAGGCGCGACGGTGGCAGCGGCGGCTGGGCGGGAACCTGTTCACGCTGCTGCCGTACGCGGTGGCGGCGCGGGCCGGCCTGCGCGAGCTGGCACCCCGGATGGGTGAGTTCCACGAGCGTGCCGCGAAGCTGGCCGAGGCGCTGACCGGCGCGCGGTTCACCGTGTTCCCGGAGCCGCCGCACACCAACGCGTTCCGGGTGTTCGCGCCGGCCGGCGCCGGGCCGCTGAACGAGGCCGCGGTGGCGCGGATGGAACGCACCCGGCAGTCGATCTGCCCGGAGTGGGTGGCGGCCGACGTGCCGGGCTGGTCGTGGACCGAGCTGGTGGTCGGGCCGGCGACCATGGACTGGTCCGTGGAGGAGGCCGTCACGGCGCTCTCGGAGCTTCTGGGAGACTAGGCACCGCTGCATCCAGCGGGCGTGGCGCAGGGTGAGGGCACGTCGCTCGGCCGCTGACAGCGGCGTCTGGAAGGATGGTTCGCCGTGTCCACTGCTGAGCTGACCACCCTGCTGCAGGTACCGCAGATCGCCGACGCGGTCTTGATCGCGATCGTCCTCGCAGCCGTCGTCCTGATCGGCGCGGCCGGAGGCCTGCTGGTCGAGCGCCGCCGCCGGTCGCTGTCGTCCGCGCCGGCGAGCAAGCCGCTCGAGGCGGGGCCGGAGGAGCCCGCCGTCGGGGAGGACGCCGCGGAGCCCCGGGACACCGCGACCCGCACGATCGAGGACACCGACCTGCCGGAGGTCCCGGCCGCCCAGGCGGTGCTGGAGAAGCCGGCGCCGTCGAAGGGCCGGCTGGTCCGGCTGCGGGCCCGGCTGGCCCGCTCGCAGACGTCACTCGGCCAGGGCCTGCTGACCCTGCTGTCCCGCGACAAGGTCGACGAGGACACCTGGGAGGAGATCGAGGACACGCTGCTCACCGCCGACGTCGGGGTCGCGCCGACCCAGGAGCTGGTGGAGCGGCTGCGCACCCGGGTACGGGTGGAGGGCGTGTCCGACCCGGAGAAGGCCCACGCGGTGCTGCGCGAGGAGCTGGTGGCGCTGGTCGACCCCGGACTCGACCGGACGGTCGCGGTCGAGCGGGTCGGCGGCAAGCCCGCGATCGTGCTCGTGGTCGGCGTGAACGGCACCGGCAAGACCACCACGGTCGGCAAGCTCGCCCGGGTCCTGGTGGCCGACGACAAGCAGGTGGTGCTCGGCGCGGCCGACACCTTCCGCGCCGCGGCAGCCGACCAGCTGCAGACCTGGGGGGAGCGGGTCGGCGTCCGGACCGTGCGCGGTCCCGAGGGCGGCGACCCCGCGAGCGTGGCTTTCGACGCCGTGCGTGATGGGATCGAGACGGAGGCCGACGTCGTCCTCGTCGACACGGCAGGACGCCTCCACACCAAGACGGGCCTGATGGACGAGCTCGGCAAGGTCAAGCGGGTGATCGAGAAGTCCGCCAAGGTCGACGAGGTGCTGCTCGTCATCGACGCCACCACCGGCCAGAACGGCCTCACCCAGGCCCGGGTGTTCGCCGAGGTGATCGACGTGACCGGGATCGTGCTGACCAAGCTGGACGGTACGGCGAAGGGCGGCATCGTGATCGCGGTGCAGCGCGAGCTCGGCGTACCGGTGAAGCTGGTCGGCCTCGGCGAGGGCGCCGACGACCTGGCCCCGTTCGTCGCCGAGGACTTCGTCGACGCCCTGCTGGACTGACTCCTCGCGATCGCTCCCACCGGGTTGACGCGAAGGCGTTCAATGGGTGGTGGGAAGGGGCGCGCGGGATGCGGAAGTCAGTGGACGCCGAGTTCGCCGGCTACGTGGCCTCGCGGCAGCAGCAGTTGCTACGAGCGGCGTACCTGGTCTGCGGGGACGAGCGTCGCGCCCGCGAGCTGGTCCGGCGGGCGCTGACCGAGCTGGCCGTGCACTGGGACCGGCTGCGGGACGCCAACCCGGACGACTTCGTGAACCGCGTGCTCTACGACGACGCGGTCTCCTGGTGGCACCACCGGCACCACGGCGGGCGGCCCGCGGGATCCGACGTCGTACGACGGGCGCTCGCGGCGCTGACCCCGCGGCAGCGCGCCGTGCTGGTGCTGAAGTACTTCGACGAGCAGACCGAACCGGAGATCGCGAGCCAGCTGGACCTGCCGCTCGGCACCGTCCAGCACCAGGCGGCGCTGGCCGTGGAACGTTTCGAGGCCGCCCTCGCGCAGCCGCTGGAGGACGCCCGGTGAGCGACGTACGGGAGCGGCTGGAGCGCGCGTCGCAGGGCCTGGCCGAGGTGGACCTGACCGACCGGGTGTGGGCCGACGCCTACCGGGTCAGCCGGCGCCGGCGGCGTCGTACCATGGCGCTCTGCGTGCTCGCCGCCGTCGCGCTGGTGGCCGCCGCGATCGCGGTCGAACCGCGGCTGATGACTCGCACGGGCCGGATCGGTGACGACCTGCTGCCGTCGCCGGTGCAGCCGACCGAGGGTACGACGCTGCCGCCGGACGGCACGCTGGCCGGGCTGCCGTACTGGATCGCGCCGCCGCCCGGGACCGAGGCATCGCTGGAGCGGCTCGAGACCCGGCTGGGGGAGCGGCTGGAGGCGCCGTCAGGCGACCTGCCCGACCTGCGCGCGCGGCCGGTGAGCCGGGTCGGCGCGGTGCTGCTGCGGCAGGTCTCGGCGAGCCACTACCAGCCGGTGGTGCTGAGCGCCCGCGGCCGCTGGGCGACCGCGGAGGTGGACCTGCTCCCGGTGCGGGATGCCGCGGGCAACGAGTCCGAGCCGCTGACCACGACCGCGGTCTCGCCGGCCGGGACGCTGGTGGCGTTCCCGCAGCCGGACGCGGTGGTCGTG
>DASXRB010000968.1:0-5423 GCA_036506875.1 Kribbellaceae bacterium
CGCGTCGGGGTCAGGCAGCAGCGGGAACGGAGAAGTGAAGAGCGACCCGGACGCGGTCGACGCCGCACTGAAGGCGGGCGGCACGATCACCTACTGGACGTGGACCAACGCAGAACCTCAGGTGAAGGCGTTCGAGAAGGAGTACCCGAACGTCCACGTGAAGCTGGTCAACGCCGGCACCGGGGACGTGCACTACACCAAGCTCCAGAACGCCCTCAAGGCCGGCTCCGGCGCACCGGACGTCGCCCAGATCGAGTACTTCGCGCTGCCCCAGTTCGCGCTCCCCGGCTACCTGGTCGACCTGCGCCAGTACGGCTTCGACAAGTTCGCCAACGACTACCTCCCCTCGGCGTGGGATTCCGCCCACGCCGGCACCGATGGCCTCTACGGGCTGCCGCAGGGAGGTGGCCCGATGACGCTGTTCTACAACAAGAAGGTCTTCGACAAGTACCACCTCGCGGTGCCCAAGACCTGGGACGAGTACGTCGCCGATGCCAAGAAGCTGCACCAGGCCGACCCGGCGAAGTACATCACCGCCGACACCGGCGACGCCGGCTTCACGATGGCCATGATCTGGCAGGCGGGCGGCAGGCCGTACAAGGTCGACGGCAAGAAGATCACCCTCAACTTCGGCGACGAGGGCACCAAGAAGTTCACCTCGATGTGGAACCAGCTGCTGGACGGCGGGCTGCTCGCGCCGTACGCCGGTTGGTCGGAGGAGTGGTTCAAGGCCCTGGACAACGGCACCATCGCGACGCTGCCGGCCGGCGGCTGGATGGCCGGCGTGATCGAAGGCCTGAAGGCGACCAAGGGGGACTGGCGGGCCGCACCCGTGCCGACCTACGACGGCGGCCAGCCGGTCAGCTCCGAGCACGGTGGCAGCCACGAGGCGGTGCTCAAGCAGAGCAAGAACCCCGCACTCGCGGCAGGCTTCCTGCGGTGGCTCAACCACGAGAACGGCAACAAGGTCTACATCGAGCTCGGCGGTCTGCCGGCCACCGTCGCCGATCTCCAGTCGCCGGACTTCCTGAACCACAAGTGGCCGGCCTTCGCTGGGCAGGAGGTCAACAAGGTGGTCGTGGACGCCGCGAACGCGGTGGCGCCCGGCTGGCAGTTCCTGCCCTACCAGACCTACGCCAACAGCATCTTCGGCGACACCGTGGGCAAGTCGTACCAGTCCAAGGGCGACATCGGCACTGGGCTCAAGGGATGGCAGGACGCCCTCGTCGCCTACGGGAAGCAGCAAGGGTTCGACGTCACCGGCGACTGAGGCCCGCCTGCAGCTGCGCCGGGTCCTCCGGGGGGAGGATCCGGCGCAGCTGGGCGTCAGACGAGGCCGAGCGCCACTGGGCGGCGGAACATCAACGGACCGTGCAGGCCGGTGAGGCGACGGAGCAGGTCCGCCGCCGCACCTGTGCACGCCACGCGCTCGGTCATGACGGTCAGAAGAAGCCGAGCTTGTTCGGGGAGTAGCTGACCAGCAGGTTCTTGGTCTGCTGGTAGTGGTCGAGCATCATCCGGTGGTTCTCCCGGCCGATGCCGGACTGCTTGTAGCCGCCGAACGCCGCGTGCGCGGGGTAGGCGTGGTAGCAGTTCGTCCAGACCCGCCCGGCCTGGATCTCCCGCCCGGCGCGGTACGCGGTGTTCATGTCCCGCGTCCAGACGCCGGCACCGAGGCCGTAGAGCGTGTCGTTCGCGATCTTCATCGCGTCCGCGTAGTCGTCGAACTTCGTCACCGACACGACCGGCCCGAAGATCTCCTCCTGGAAGATCCGCATCTTGTTGTCGCCCTCGAACACCGTCGGCTGGATGTAGTACCCGCCCGACAGCGAGCCGCCGAGGTCGGCCTTCGCGCCGCCGGTGACGACCCGGGCGCCTTCCTGCCGGCCGATGTCGATGTAGGACAGGATCTTCTCGAACTGGTCGTTGCTGGCCTGCGCGCCCATCATCGTGTCGGTGTCCAGCGGGTCGCCCTGCTTGATCGCCTGCGTGCGCGCCACCGCGTCGGCCAGGAAGTCGTCGTACACCGAGGACTGGATCAGCGCCCGCGACGGGCAGGTGCAGACCTCGCCCTGGTTCAGCGCGAACATCGTGAACCCCTCGAGCGCCTTGTCGTAGAACTCGTCGCGCGCCGCGGCCACGTCGGCGAAGAAGATGTTCGGGCTCTTGCCGCCGAGCTCCAGCGTGACCGGGATGATGTTCTCCGACGCGTACTGCATGATCAGCCGGCCGGTCGTGGTCTCCCCCGTGAAGGCGACCTTGGCGACTCTGTTGCTGGAGGCAAGCGGTTTGCCGGCCTCGACGCCGAAACCATTGACCACGTTGAGGACACCCGGCGGCAGCAGGTCGTGGATGAGGTCGAGCAGCACGTGGATCGAGGCCGGTGTCTGCTCGGCCGGTTTCAGCACGACGGCATTGCCGGCGGCAAGCGCCGGTGCGAGCTTCCAGACCGCCATCAGGATCGGGAAGTTCCACGGGATGATCTGCCCGACCACGCCCAGCGGCTCGTGGAAGTGGTACGCGACGGTGTCGTCGTCGAGCTGCGAGATCGCGCCCTCCTGGGCCCGCAGTGCGCCGGCGAAGTAGCGGAAGTGGTCGACCGCGAGCGGCATGTCCGCGGCCAGCGTCTCGCGCACCGCCTTGCCGTTGTCCCAGGTCTCCGCCACCGCGAGCGCCTCGAGGTTCTGCTCGATCCGGTCGGCGATCCTGTTCAGCACCACCGCGCGGTCGGCGGCCGAGGTGCGTCCCCAGCCCGGTGCCGCGCCGTGCGCCGCGTCCAGCGCGCGCTCGACGTCCTCGGCGGTGCCGCGCGCTATCTCGGTGAAGTTCTCGCCCGTGACGGGCGTCGGGTTCTCGAAGTACCCACCCCTGGCCGGCGGCACGTACTCGCCGCCGATGAAGTGGTCGTACCTCGGCTGGTAGCTGACCGGGCTGCCCGGCCGGCCCGGTGCGTCGTACGTCGTCATCTCAGGACCTCCGCGTGGATCGGGTGTCCTTCGACGCTAGGAACGCCGACGTTGCAACCAGGTTGCATGGCAATGCTGACTTTGTGCCCTTGCGGGCTGGCCTGTCGGCGGGTGACCATCCGAAGCATGGCCGATCTCGGAGCGCAGGCGCGGCAGCTGGAGGAGCTGTACGACGCCGTGCTGGCCGGGTCAGCCGCCGCCGAGGCGGCCCGGCCGCTGGTCGCGGCGTCCTGGCAGCGTTCGCTCGCGGCCGCCGTCGACCCGGACTTGGACGCGCCGCCGGTCGTGCTCGACGCGGCGTCCCTGGCCGACGCGCGCGACGCGCACCCGCTGCACGCGGTGCTTCCGGTGCTGCGGCAGACGCTGACCACGATCGCCGACGAGGCGTCGCACATCATGATCGTCACCGACGCCCGGGGGCTGATCCTGTGGCGCGAGGGGGCCGCCGAGGTACGACGGGCCGCGGACCGGATCGCGCTGTCCGAGGGTGCGGTGTGGTCGGAGGAGGCGATCGGCACCAACGGGATGGGTACGGCGCTGGCCGCGGACCAGCCGGTGCAGATCCACTCCGCGGAGCACCTGGTGCGCAGGATCCACCCCTGGACCTGCGCCGCCGCCCCGGTGCACGACCCGGACACCGGCAAGCTGCTCGGCGCGGTCGACGTCAGCGGGCCGCTGCGCACGGTGCACCCGGCGATGATGGCGCTGGTCACCGCGGCCGCCCGGCTCGCGGAGGGCCAGCTGCGGGTCCGGATGGCGGCGGCCGACGAGCTGCTGCGGGCGCGGAACATGCGGCACCTGACCGCGCTCGGCGACGAGCCCGGCGCCCTGCTGACCCCGTCCGGCCGGGTGCTCGCGGTGCAGCCGCTGGCCTGGCTGCCGGAGCGGATCGAGGTCCCGGCGCAGGCCGGCCGGGTGGAGCTCGCGGACGGCCGGGAGGCGGTGGTGGAGCCGCTCGACGAGGGGTACCTGCTGCGGCTGCCCGGGCCACGACGGCGCCGCGCGACGCTCGAGCTGCGGCTGCTCGGGGACCGCCCGTCGGCCGTCGTCCACGGTCGTGAGCTGGAGCTGAGCCTGCGGCACGCCGAGGTGCTGGCGCTGCTGCTGCTGCACCCGTCCGGGCTGAGCGCGGAGCAGCTGATGCTGCAGCTGTACGGCGACGAGGGCAACCCGACCACGGTGCGGGCCGAGATGCACCGGCTGCGGAACCTGCTCGGGGACGGCGTGCTGGCGACCAAGCCGTACCGGATCGCGGCCGAGGCCACCGGTGACCTCACCGACGTGCGGGACGCGGTACGACGCGGTGACCTGGCCGCCGCGCTGGACTCCTACCCCGGCCCGCTGCTGGCCCGGTCCGACGCCCCGGCGCTGCGCGTCGAGCGCGACGAACTGGACTCCACCCTTCGGCGTGCCGTACTGGATTCCGGTGACGTCGACCTGCTGTGGCGCTTCGCCGAGACCCCGGTGGGCGCGGAGGACCTGGAGGTCTTCGAGGTGCTCACCATGAGTCTCACCCCGGGCGACCCGCGCCGCCCGATGGTGTCGGCACGCCGCCGGCGGCTGGACTAGCGGATCTCGGTCTGGGTGGCCAGGGCGGCGCCGACTTGGTCGGCGAGCGCGACGGCGACCTGCCGCTGCGCGAGGGACGGGCGGACGATCCGGGTGGACGCGACCAGCAGGAAGCGGCCGCGGGTGACGCCGCCGTGCTGCACCCGCAGCTCGATCTCGGAGTCCGTCGGCAGCCCGCGGCGCTCGACGTCGACGGCGCGGCCGCGCTGGGCGACCGTGCCGTCGCGGACGATGGCCGCGGGCGCGACCTCGCGGATGTCGGAGTCGAAGTGGCAGTCGTCGATACCGAGCACGTCGACCAGTTGGTCGGCCACATGCTCGATCAGCGGCCCGACCCGCGAGCTGCCCGCGGCGACGATGCCCGCGGTCCGCACCACACCGTCGAGGTAGCCATGCTGACGGCTGGCTCGGGCCTGCTGGCGCCGTCCCCACAGCGCAACCTCGGTCACGGCCAGCCCGACGAGCACGAGCAGTACGGCGGTCTCGATGTCCGCGCGGTCGTCGATGGTGAGCCGCTGGTACGGCTGCGTAAGGAAGAAATCGAACCACACCGCGCCGGACAGCGCCGCGACGACACCGGCTGTACGGATACCCGTCGCGGCGGCGGCGACCACGATGAGTACGAGGACCAGCGCCGCATTGGTGTTCGCAATGCCGTCGCGGAACGGTGCGATCACCGCGGAGGCCACTGCGGGCACGGCCGCGGCGGCGACGACGACCGCGGCACGCTGCCGCTCGAGGACGTCGGACACTCGCATGCCACCATCATCACCGCCGTGACGCCCGGAGCCACGTTCCTTGACGGGACCTTAACGCCTTGCGCCGACCAGGCAGGCTGGCCGCATGAGCGCTCTCACGCACATCCCGGTTCCCGACGGCATCGCGCCC
>DASXRB010000969.1:0-7474 GCA_036506875.1 Kribbellaceae bacterium
GCACCGGCGGGCTCGGCACCGTCTCACTCGAGTCGTTCGGTTCATACGCGTCGCCGCTGCAGGTGGCACAGGTCGCGAGCCCGGCGTACGACGCCTCCAGGTACGCGATGCCCGCGGCGCACCAGGCGTCGCTCACGCTGGACGCGCCGGACACCGCCACGCCGGGCTCGACGGCCGACGTCATCACGACGTTCACCGTCCCGGACGGCGCGCCGCCGGCGTCGGACGTACGGCTCGGCCTGGAGGTGCCGGACGGCTGGACGGCCACACCCACGTCGCCGACGAACGTCGGCACGGTCGAGGGCGGCACGTCGGCCAGCGCGACGTGGCACGTCGCCGCGCCGCAGACGCTGCCCACCGTCAGCCAGCTGACCGGCACCGCGGCCTACGTCCAGCGCAACGTCGCCCAGCGGCTCACCGACCCGCGCGACGTGCGCGCGCTGGCCAACCCGCCCACCGGTGACGTCGCGGTGAGCTCACTGCCGTTCTTCTCCGCGACGAACGGCTGGGGTCCGGTCGAGCGGGACACCAGCAACGGCGAGCAGGCCGCCGGCGACGGACGCACCATCACGCTCAACGGCGTCACCTACACGAGCGGGCTCGGCGCACATGCCGTCAGCGACGTCACCGTGTACCTCGGCGGCAACTGCAGCCGGTTCACCGCCACGGTCGGCGTCGACGACGAGGTCGGCTCCAACGGCTCGGTCAGGTTCAGCGTGGTCTCGGACGGGACGACGCTGACCACGACGCCGGTGCTGACCGGGTCCTCCGCCTCGGTGAACCTCGACGTCGGCGTCTCCGGCACCCAGCTGCTCGACCTCGTCGTCGACGACACGGGGAACGGCAACGGCTACGACCACGCCGACTGGGCGAACGCCCGGCTCTCCTGCACGTGAGCCGAGCCACCGGTTGCACCGTCACGCCGGTGCAACCGGTGGCATCTCCACGTCAAGCCGCGACCTTGCGCGGTCGCCCGCGGCCGCGCTTGGCGGCGACGACCGCGCCCTCGACGAACACCTCGCCGCCCCAGACCCCCCACGGCTCCGCTCGCTCCAGCGCACCGGTCAGGCAGTCGCGCCGTACCGGGCAGTGCGCGCAGAGCGCCTTGGCGCGCTCCGCGTCGGCGTACCGCTCGGCGAAGAAGATCAGCGGCTGCGTCTGGCACGGCAGCAGTGGTACATGTCCCATGAAAGCCCCCCTCGGCTCACACCGGCTTTCCCCTTGGCTCACGATCCTCCGCCGGAGCCTTAAAGAACCGTTAAAGCCGCACTACGCTGAGCAGGCCGGGGGCACGAAGGGGGCTACATGACGGACTCCACGGGGTCTGCCGCCGAGGCGTTCCTCGACGACGTGCCGACGCGGTCGGCCGCGCTCGTCATCGAGGGACCGGCCGGTATCGGCAAGAGCCACCGCTGGACCGCCGTCGTCGACGAGGCCTGCCGACGCGGCTGGCGGGTGTTCCGCGCCCGCCCGTCGCAGGCGGAGACCCGGCTGGTCGGGTCCGCCCTGATCGACCTGTTCACCGGCGTCACCGACGACGAGCTGGCCCGGCTGCCCGGGCCGCAGCACGCCGCGCTCGCCTCGGCGCTGCTGCGCGGCACGGGTGACGACGCGGGCGCCGCCGACCCGCGCGCGGTGGCGGTGTCGTGCGCGACCCTGCTGCGCGAGCTGGCCGCCGACGGACCCGTGCTGCTCGCCGTCGACGACATCCAGTGGCTCGACCCCGAGACGGCGAGCGCGCTGGCGTTCGTGGCGCGGCGGCTGCCGGAGCGCGGGCTCGGGATGCTGCTGGCCTGGCGTACCGAGCGCCGCGGCGGCGCCGAGCCGGAGCTGGTCGGCGCCGTCGCGGACGTCGGCGTACGGCTCCCGGTCCGCCCGCTGGAGCCCGCCGCCTGCGAGCGCGTCGTGCTCGAGCAGCTCGCCCGGCCGGTGCCCGGCGCCGTGATCCGGCGCGCGGTGCAGGTCAGTGCCGGGAACCCGCTGTACGCCGTCGAGGTGGCCCGCGCGCTCGTGCACGCCGGCCCCGGATCGTCGTACGACGAGGTGCCGCTTCCGCCGTCCCTGCACGACGTGATCGGGGCGCACCTGCACGCGCTCCCCGACCCCGCGCGAATGGCGCTGGCCGCCGCGGCGGCGCTGACCCGGCCGACCGTGCGGCACCTGCGGCCGCTCGGGCTGGAGGAGGCACTGGTCGCGGCCGAGCGGGCCGGGCTGGCCGAGGTGTCCGGGATCGACGTGCGGTTCAGCCACCCGCTGTTCGCGGCGGCCGCGTACGACGGGCTGGTCGGCAGCGAGCGGTCGCGGCTGCACACCCGGCTCGCGGACGTCGTCGAGGAGCCGGAGGAACGGGCACGGCACCTGGCGCTCGGGATCGACGGTCCGGACGCGCAGGTGGCCGCCGTACTGGACGACGCCCGGGAGCGGGCGCTGCGGCGCGGCGCCCCGCACGCCGCGATCGACGCCTGCCGGCTGGCGCTGCGGGCCACCCCGCCCGGCGACCCGGCGCTGTCGGCGCGGCGGCTGGCGCTGGGCAACCTGCTGTTCCGGGCCGGCGACACCGACGAGGCGCGGCGCGAGCTGGAGGTCGTGGCGGCGACCGACGCGGACCCGATGCACCGGGCCACCGCGCTGTACGAGCTCGCCCGGCTGACGATCGACTCCGAGGCCGGGTCGCACGCCGCGGACCTGGCGTACGAGGCGTTGGAGCTGGCCGGCGACACCCCGCTGGCCGCCGACATCCACGTGATCCTGACGTTGGCGCGCTACGACGACTTCGACGCGGGCCTGGAGCACGCGCGGGCGGCGATCGCGCTGCTGGACCGGCAGCCCGACCCGGATCCGGGCAAGCTGTCGGCGGCGCTCGCGGCGCTGGCCGAGACGTCGTTCCGGGCCGGGCTCGGGCTCGACCACGCGGCCTGCCGGCGGGCGATCGAGCTCGAGGCCGAGACGGTGCCGCCGCCGGTGTGCAACCGGGCGATCATGGGGTTCGCGTTCATGCTGATGTACGCCGACGAGCTGGACGAGGCACGCCGCTGCTTCCTCGAGGCGCACCGGATGGCGGTCGAGGAGGGCGACCACGGCTCGCTGCCGGAGGCCGTCGGGCACCTGGCCCTGCTGGAGCTGTGGTCCGGCGACTGGGAGGGCGCCGAGCGGTACGCGCGCGAGGGCCTGGGGTACGCCCAGCGGATCGGCCAGGATGTCAGCGTGATGACCGCGCGCTGGGACCTCGGCTGGGTGCAGGCGCACACCGGCCGGATCGCCGAGGCCGAGGAGACGGGGAAGGACCTGGTCGCACTCAGCGAGCGGGCCGGCGACGTGGCGACCGAGATGTGGGGCCGGGCGCTGCTCGGGTTCTGCGCGCTGGCGCGCGGTGACGCGGCGACGGCGGTCGAGGAGCTGTCCCGGCACGCGGCCGTCCGGGCGGGCACGCACAGCCGGGAACCGGGGTTCTACTGGATCGGGCCGCACTACGTCGAGGCGCTGGTCGCCTCCGGGCGGCTCGACGACGCGCGGGCCGTGCTGGCGTCGTACGAGGCCGAGGCGGCGGCGGTCGGGCGCCGCTCCTCGCTGGCCGCCGCGGCCCGGTGCCGCGCGCTGCTGCTCGCCGCGTCCGGCGCGCCGGACGCCGCGGTCGCGGCTGCCGACGACGCGATCGAGCAGTACGACGCGTTGCAGCGCGACGGCATCGGCCGTCCGTTCGACCGCGCGAACGCGCTCCTGGCGAAGGGGCAGGTCCACCGCCGGTTCAAGCAGAAGGCGCTTGCCCGCACCGCGCTCTCCGAGGCGCTGGCGATCTTCGAACGACTCGGCTCCCCCGACTACGCCGAGCGCGCCCGGGCCGAGCTCAGCCGGGTCGGCCTGCGCCCGCCCGCGCCGCTGCACCTGACCGAGACCGAGCAGCGGATCGCCGAGCTGACCGCACAGGGCATGACAACGAAGGAAGTCGCCGCCGCGCTGTTCCTCAGCCCGCGCACCGTGGCCGGCAACCTCACCCGCGTCTACCGCAAGCTCGACGTGCGCAACCGCGCCGAGCTCGTCACCCGCCTCCAGTCGGTCGACCACTGACAACGGTGTACCTGGAGCGACATTCGTCGGATTCGTCGCGCGTACCCGCGACCGTACGGTCTTCCCATCATTCACTTGGGGGGCTCACGGGAATGTGGGGCCCGGGGAACAAGGAGCAACGTCATGCGTTTCAAGAAGCTCACGGCGATCGTGGGGATCGCGGTGGCGGGGGTGGGGGCCGCGCTGGTGCCGGCTGCACAGCCGGCATCGGCGGCGGTCGGGCCGGGTGAGGACCGGCAGATCAGCTCACCGGCCGGCTGGTGGACGTATACGGGCGTGGACGCGTCGTACGTCGCCGGCAAGCTGAGCGCCAACGGCGCGCGGCTGACCGACATCAAGGTGGAGGGCGGCTCGCCGCTGAAGTTCACCGTCACGATGGTGCGCAACGCGGGGGCGTACGGATCGGCGTGGTGGTGGTACTACGGCCAGACCGCGTCGCAGGTGGTCAGCACGGGCAGCGCGAACAACGCCCGGCCGATCGCGATCCACGGCTACAACACGTCCAGCGGCATCCGGTTCGCGACCGTGTACGTGTCCAACACCGGGGCGAACGCGGAGCCGTGGTCGTTCTACTACGGCACCCCGTCGTACATCGGCTCGAAGACCGCCGGCGCCCGGATGACCAGCTTCGGCCGGATCCAGGGCACCGGCTACTACACGGCGCTGTTCGGCAGCAACACCGGCACCGACGCGACCGGCTGGTGGTGGTACTACGGCAAGTCGACCGCGCAGCTGCAGTCGCTCGCGACCACCAACGGCGCCCGGCTGGTCGACCTGGACCGCAACAACGACAGCGGCACCTTCAACGCGATCATGTACAAGGGCGGCCCGCGCTGGCGGTTCTACAACGGCTACTCGATCTCCGGGCTGCTGGCCAAGGCCGGCCAGGACGGGCAGCGGCTGTTCGACGTCACGCCGTACTACTCCGGTGGCAGCAAGTACTTCGCCGCCGTCGGTGTGAACAACCTGGACGCGCTGTCCACCAAGCTCGACGGCCTGGTCGCGAGCAAGCTCGACTCCGGCTCGCACGGCTTCTACCTGAAGCAGGTCGGCGGCGGTCAGCTCGCGGGTCTGCTGGCCACCAAGCAGTTCGAGCCGGCCTCGTCGCTGAAGGTGCTCTACCACCTGAAGGCGATCGACGCCGAGGAGGCCGGTACGACGAACGACAGCACGTCGATCACGTACCACTACAACAACCTGTCCGACCCGGCCGACAAGGACATCTGCCCGGACAACTTCTCCTCGACGGCGACGACGAACCAGAAAGACGCCGACACCCGGATGATGTGGAACTCCGACAACCGGATGACCCGCGGCATCCTGGAGAAGTACGGCAAGGCGTCGATGCTGACGCTGGCGTCCCAGATCGGGATGAAGGCCACCGCCATCAACCACAACATCGGCTGCGGTTCGCCGTCCAACTACACGACCCTGTACGACCTGGGCCGCGTGTACGAGTCCTTCCAGAACGGCTCTGTGGTCTCCAACTCGACCTGGCGGGCGAACTTCCGGGCGCGGATGCTGAACCAGACCTGGTCCGGCTTCAAGAACTCCA
Source organism: Kribbellaceae bacterium (assembly GCA_036506875.1). Taxonomy (GTDB): domain Bacteria; phylum Actinomycetota; class Actinomycetes; order Propionibacteriales; family Kribbellaceae; genus DASRHY01. The sequence continues at coordinate 5,621 of DASXRB010000969.1, forward strand.
TCTGCCCGGTGGTGCAGCAGGAGGCGGCCAAGCTCGGCAAGTCCTCGGCCGTCGCGACGAACTTCTGCAACACGATGACCTGGGTCGCCAAGGGCGGCTCGTACTCGAACAGCAAGACCGTCCCGATGACGGTTCAGTGGTCCGGCTCCAACCTGACCGGTGTTCCGTTCAAGTCCGGTGGCGTGGTGACCCCGAGGTACTTCAACTTCGGCTACTTCGTCAACAACCTGCAGCTGAACACCGACGCCGAGAAGACCTCGGTGCAGACCGCGCTGGGCACCCTGTACCCGGAGGCGATCCGTCCCCAGATCAGGGCGGCACTCCTCTCCGGCTGGTGATCCGCTCGCCGGGACATCCCGGCGGCTGACACCAACCCCACACGACGGCCCGGGCCTCGCGCCCGGGCCGTTGTGCGTCCTCGGCGTCGTACGACGCCCATACCGAGCGCGACCGGGTCTCGTCGTAGGGTGGGTGCCCATGAACGACCGGCTGGTGTGGATCGACTGCGAGATGACGGGCCTCGACCTCGAGGCCGACGCCCTGATCGAGGTCGCCGTCCTCGTCACCGACTACGAGCTCAACGTGCTCGCCGACGGGATCGACCTGGTCATCAAGCCGCCGGCCGGCGCGCTGGAGCAGATGACCGAGTTCGTCCGCGAGATGCACACCGCGTCCGGCCTGCTCGCCGAGCTCGACAACGGCATCTCGCTGGTCGAGGCCGAGCGGCAGATCCTGGAGTACATCAGCCACCACGTCCCGGAGCCGCGCAAGGCCGCGCTGGCCGGCAACTCGGTCGGCACCGACCGGACGTTCCTGGTCCGCGACCTGCCGGCCGTCGAGGCGCACCTGCACTACCGCAACGTGGACGTGTCGTCGATCAAGGAGCTGGTCCGGCGCTGGTACCCGCGGGTCTACTTCGCCACTCCGGCCAAGGTCGGCAACCACCGGGCGCTGGCCGACATCACCGAGAGCATCGCCGAGCTGCGGTACTACCGCGAGACCGTGTTCGTGCCCCAGCCGGGCCCGGACAGCGAGACCGCGAAGGCCGTCGCTGCGGTCATCGAGGGCTCGATTTCGGGTAGCGCCGAGTCGTCGCTATGATTGCCCAGCCGCGGAGTTAGTGCGCGCGATGGTGGGTGTAGCTCAGCTGGTAGAGCACCTGGTTGTGGTCCAGGTGGCCGCGGGTTCGAGTCCCGTCACTCACCCCAGGGAACGGCTTCGCCCCCGGTGGGTGGAGCCGTTCGGCAGTTACGGCCACACCCGCCGGAGGGCCAGCGCATGTTGACACCGCGGCTGCGCGCCGCCTGGGTCATCGCCGTCATCGGGTGCGCCGGGGTGGCGCTCGTCTCCGGTGCGGTCTTCGTCCTCGCCGCCGCGTTCGGCTCCGACGACAAGAACACCACGCTGGACGTGCCGTGGCAGCAGGCGATCGCCTGGCCGACGGGCGTACGACGCACCGCCGAGCGCGCCGCCCTGATCGCGTACGACGTCCCCGCCGGCCATCCCGACTGCGTCCGCAACCCGCACGTCGAGGTCACCCGCGAGACCGCCCACGCGGTCTACGTCAGCCTCACGTACGAGCTCAGCCGCCCCGACTGCACCTCCACCGTCCGCGGCACCATCCCGATCGCCACCCGCTGGGTCCTCCGCACCCGCACCGTCGTCGTCAACGGCGAGGAGTGGACCCCCGCCCCGGTCGGCTACATCCGCTGCACCGGCACCTGCCCGACGCCCTCCCCCAGGTAAGCGTTCATTCGTCAGGTGGGGTCCAGGCACCGCGCGGGGAGTTCGAACCAGCGAAGGTGGTCGAACTCCTCGTTGACGGTGCCCTCGCCAGATGCGCTGCACGGGTCG
>DASXRB010000970.1:0-4003 GCA_036506875.1 Kribbellaceae bacterium
CGGCTCGACCACCAGTGGCACCGAGACCGGCACGGACAGCGGTCAGACCGACCAGCCTGCCGACAAGACGCCGCCGAGCGAGGACAAGCCGGCCGACCCCGTCAACGGGGTGGTCGACCTGGTCGGGAAGGTGCTCGAGCCGACCGCGTCACCGGCCGACGTGCCGAGCGCCGCACAGGCCTTCGGCTCGGCCGCGAAGCACTCCAGCGGCCGGGTGGCGACCGGTTCGGTCCGCGAGAACTACGCCGCGGGCAAGCACTCCAGCGGCCTGTACGCCGAGGGTAAGCACGCCGCCATCGAGCGCACGCACGGCTCGCTCGAGTCGCCCGCCGTCCTGCAGATCCTGGACGTCGTCAACACGACGGCGAGCTGAGCCGTCCCCGGCCCGGGCGCCTGCTCCGGGTCGGCTGTGGACGGCGATTCGGGTGGTTGCGGGGCGGCGGCATAGGATGGTGTCCCGTTCTCGCCGTGCAAAGGTGCCTGCTTTCCCCATGGACATCACACCCGCTGGAGTTCCCGACAAGTTCGCCGTCCTCGGCCTCACCTTCGACGACGTACTGCTGCAGCCCAACGAGTCCGACGTCATCCCCTCCGAGGTCAGCACCCGCTCCCGGGTGAGCCGCAACATCGAGGTGAACATCCCGCTGCTGTCCAGCGCGATGGACACCGTCACCGAAGCCAGAATGGCGATCGCCATGGCCCGCCAGGGCGGCCTCGGCGTGCTGCACCGCAACCTCTCGATCGAGGACCAGGCCCAGCAGGTCGATCTGGTCAAGCGGTCCGAGTCCGGCATGATCGCGCAGCCGATCACGATCGGCCCGGACGCGAGCATCGGGGAGGCCGACGCGCTCTGTGCGCAGTACCGGATCTCCGGTGTGCCGGTGGTCGACAACGCCGGCGTGCTGGTCGGCATCGTGACGAACCGGGACATGCGGTTCGAGAACGACTTCTCCCGGCCGGTCCGCGAGGTGATGACCAGGCAGCCGCTGATCACCGGCAAGCAGGGCATCTCTGCCGACGACGCGATGGCGCTGCTCAGCAAGCACAAGGTCGAGAAGCTGCCGCTGGTCGACGACGCCGGCAAGCTGACCGGCCTGATCACGCTGAAGGACTTCGTCAAGCGGGACAAGGTCCCGCTGTCCACCAAGGACGCGACCGGCCGGCTCATGGTCGGCGGCGCGATCGGCTTCTTCGGCGAGGCGTACAAGCGCGCGATGACGCTGGTCGAGGCGGGTGTCGACGTACTGGTCGTGGACACCGCGCACGGGCATTCGCAGGCGCAGCTGGAGATCATCCGCAAGCTCAAGGCGGACCCGGCGACCCGCGGCGTGGACATCGTCGGCGGCAACATCGGCACCCGTGGGGGCGCCCAGGCGCTGGTCGAGGCCGGCGCGGACGGCGTCAAGGTCGGCGTCGGACCGGGTTCCATCTGTACGACGCGAGTCGTCTCGGGCGTCGGCGTACCGCAGGTGACCGCGATCTACGAGGCGTCGCTGGCCTGCAAGCCGGCCGGCGTCCCGGTCATCGGCGACGGCGGCCTGCAGTATTCCGGTGACATCGCCAAGGCGCTGGTCGCGGGCGCGGACACGGTGATGCTGGGCTCGCTGCTGGCCGGATGTGAGGAGTCGCCGGGCGACCTGGTGTTCATCAACGGCAAGCAGTTCAAGGCGTACCGCGGGATGGGCTCGCTCGGCGCGATGTCGTCGTCCGGCGGCCTGCGCAAGTCGTACTCCAAGGACCGCTACTTCCAGAGCGACGTCGGCAGCGACGAGAAGCTGATCGCCGAGGGCGTCGAGGGCCAGGTGCCGTACCGCGGCCCGCTCGCGGCGGTCGCGCACCAGCTGATCGGCGGTCTGCGCCAGTCGATGTTCTACTGCGGCTCCCGGACGATCCCCGAGCTGCAGGAGAAGGGCCGCTTCGTCCGCATCACCTCGGCGGGCCTCACCGAGTCCCACCCGCACGACATCCAGATGACGGTCGAAGCCCCGAACTACTCGGGCCGATAGCCTGACGTGATGAACGAGATCGAGATCGGGCGGGCCAAGCGCGGCCGGCGGGCGTACGCGTTCGACGACATCGCGATCGTCCCGTCGCGCCGGACCCGGGACCCCGAGGAGGTCTCGGTCGCCTGGCAGATCGACGCGTACCGCTTCGAGCTGCCGATCGTGGCCGCGCCGATGGACTCGGTGATGTCACCCGCGACCGCGATCGCGCTGGGCAAGGCCGGCGGCCTCGGGGTGCTGAACCTCGAGGGCCTGTGGACCCGGTACGACGACCCGACGCCGCTGCTGCGGGACATCGTCCGGCTGGACCGGCAGGCGGCCACCCAGCGGCTGCAGGAGATCTACTCCGCACCGATCAAGCCGGAGCTGATCTCGCAGCGGGTGCAGGAGATCCGGGACGCCGGCGTGACCGTCGCGGGCGCGCTCTCGCCGCAGCGGACCAAGCAGTTCGCCAAGCACGTGGTGGACGCCGGCGTGGACCTGTTCGTCATCCGGGGTACGACGGTCTCGGCCGAGCACGTCTCCGGGCAGGCCGAGCCGCTGAACCTGAAGCAGTTCATCTACGACCTCGACGTACCGGTGATCGTCGGCGGCTGCGCCACCCACCAGGCCGCGCTGCACCTGATGCGGACCGGCGCGGCCGGCGTTCTCGTCGGCTTCGGCGGGGGAGCGGCACACACGACTCGCACCGTTCTCGGTGTCGCGGTGCCGATGGCCTCGGCGGTGGCCGACGTGGCGGCGGCTCGGCGCGACTACATGGACGAGTCCGGCGGGCGATACGTGCACGTGATCGCGGACGGCTCGGTCGGCCGGTCCGGCGACCTGACCAAGGCGATCGCCTGCGGTGCCGACGCGGTGATGGTCGGCTCCCCGCTGGCCCGCGCGTCGGACGCGCCGGGCGGCGGCTTCCACTGGGGTGCCGAGGCCTGGCACGCGGACCTGCCGCGCGGTGAGCGCGTCGAGGTCGGTGTCACCGGGACCATGGAGGAGATCCTGTTCGGACCGTCCCGGGTGCCGGACGGCACCATGAACCTGGTCGGCGCCCTCCGCCGCGCGATGGCCACCACCGGCTACACCGAGCTCAAGGAGTTCCAGCGGGTGGAGGTCGTCGTCGGCTGACGACGCGCTGATCCTGCTTCCCTTCCGCTCCGCTCGGCTGGGAGGCTGGGGTCATGGTGGACCCGACGGTGATCGTGTTGTACGGGGCGACCGGTGATCTCGCCCGCAGGAAACTGCTGCCCGGACTGCTGCACCTGCACCTGTCCGGGTTGCTCGGCGACTTCCGGCTGGTCGGCACCTCGATGGATCCGCTGGACCGCAAGGCGTTCGTCAACCTCGCCCAGAAGGCGGTCGACGAGTTCAGCACCCGCAAGGACGTCACCGCCAAGGACTGGGCCGGGTTCGCCGAGCGAATCGACTGGGCCGACCACGACGGTGGCGGGGCCGGGCTGCGGGACCGGGTCGTCGCGGCCGAGCACGCGCTCGGCGGGACGGCCAGGCGACTGCACTACCTGAGCGTTCCGCCGGCGGCGGCGCTGGCCGTCGTCCGGACGATCTCGCAGGCCAAGCTGGTCGAGCGCAGCCGGATCGTGATGGAGAAGCCGTTCGGCACCGACCTGCAGTCCGCGCGCGAGCTGAACGCCAAGCTGCACGAGGTGTTCAAGGAGGAGCAGATCTTCCGGATCGACCACGTCCTGGGCAAGGAGGCGGCGCAGAACATCCTCGCGTTCCGGTTCGCGAACGGGCTGTTCGAGCCGATCTGGCACCGCAACCACATCGACCACGTCCAGATCGACGTCCCGGAGACGCTCGGGATCGAGCAGCGCGCGGAGTTCTACGAGGCGACCGGCGCCTACCGGGACATGGTCGTCACGCACCTGTTCCAGATCCTGGCGTTCACCGCGATGGAGCCGCCGGCGGCGCTCGAGCCGGCCTCGATCAGCGAGGAGAAGGACAAGGTCTTCCGGTCGATGCTGCCGATCGACCCGCGCGACGTCGTA
>DASXRB010000971.1:0-9403 GCA_036506875.1 Kribbellaceae bacterium
CGTGGGAGGCGCCGTACCTGCCGATCGACCCGAAGGACGTCGGCCGGAACTACGAGGCCGTGATCCGGGTCAACAGCCAGTCCGGCAAGGGCGGCGTCGCGTACATCATGAAGGCCGAGCACCGGCTCGACCTGCCGCGCCGGCTGCAGATCGAGTTCAGCCGGGTGATCCAGCAGTACACCGACGTCGACGGCGGCGAGGTGTCGCCGGAGCGGATGTGGAAGATCTTCGCCGCCGAGTACCTGCTCGAGGGTGACGTCCGGCTGAACGCGGTGCACACCTCGTCGGCCGCGGGCCAGCACGACGCGCTCCGGGTGAAGGTCTACCGGGGCAGCACGCCGCACGAGCTGGAGGGCGAGGGCAACGGACCGGTGTCGGCGTTCGTCGACGCTCTGAAGCCGCTCGGGCTCGACGTGCGGGTGCTGGACTATCACGAGCACGCGCTCTCGTCGGGTGGTGACGCGGTGGCCGCGGCGTACGTCGAGTGCGAGATCGCGGACGAGGTCTACTGGGGCGTCGGGATCGACGCCAACATCCTCACCGCGTCCCTGAAGGCCGTGGTGTCCGCGATCAACCGCGCGGGGCGTTAGTCGCGGACCGTGCGCCGGGCCTGCGTCACGACCGATAGGTTCGTCCGATGATCGGGGTCACCGGGGCGACCGGCCGGATCGGCGGTGCCGTCGTACGGCAGCTCTACGAGGCCGGCGCGCCACTGCGCCTCGTGGTCCGCGCGCCGGCGCGGGCGCCGCGCCTGGAGGGCGTCGGCGCGAAGGCAGCGTCGTACGGCGATGTGCCGGCGCTGCTGGACGCGCTCGACGGTGTGGACGTGCTGCTGATGGTCAGCGCGACCGAGTCGGCGGACCGGGTGGCGCTGCACAAGGCGACCGTGGACGCGGCGGTGGCGGCCGGGGTGCGGCGGATCGTGTACGTGTCGTTCCTCGGTGCCGCGCCGGACGCGACCTTCACGTTCGCGCGCGACCACTGGCACACCGAGCAGCACATCCGGGCCTCGGACGTGGAGTTCACGTTCCTGCGCGACAACCTGTACCTCGACCTGATCCCGGAGTGGGTGGGCGACGACGGCGTGATCCGCGGTCCGGCCGGCACCGGCCGGGTCGGCGCCGTCACGCGTGCCGACGTCGCCGCGTCCGCCGCCGCGGTGCTCACCGGCGAGGGCCACGAGGGGAAGACGTACGACCTGACCGGGCCGCAGTCGCTGTCGCTCGCCGAGATCGCCGCCACGCTGTCCGCGGCCTGGGAACGGCCCGTGCGGTATCGCGCGGAGACGCTCGACGAGGCGTACCGCTCGCGGGAGCGCTACGGCGCCCCGGCCTGGGAGGTGGCCGGCTGGGTCACGTCGTACGCCGCCATCGCCGCCGGCGAACTCGACGTCGTCACCGACGCGGTCGAGCAGCTGACCGGCCGCCCGGCGACCAGCCTGCAGCAGTACCTGGCCGCTTCCCGCTGACCGTGCCGGAGCGTCTCGCGGCCTCTCTTGGGCGCGTGATGCCGATATTGCACACCGCTCGCGATGTACGACATCGCTGGCGATGTGCGGGTCGGACGATGCTTGCCCGGTTCCCTCAGGCTCGCCGGCGGCGCGTGAGCTTGGGCGGTCACGCGCCGGGCGAGACAATGAGCGGGTGACGCTCTACCGGGACGAGGCCGTGGTGCTGCGCACCCAGAAGCTGGGTGAGGCCGACCGGATCGTCACCCTGCTGACGCGTTCCCGCGGGAAGATCCGCGCCGCCGCGAAGGGCGTGCGTCGCACGTCCTCGCGTTTCGGCGCCCGGCTGGAGCCGTTCAGTCACGTGGACCTGCAACTGGCGACCGGCCGTACCCTCGACGTCGTCACCCAGGCCGTCACGATCGCGGCGTACGGGGAGCGGATCGTCGACGACTACGCCCGCTATACCGCCGGCACGGTGCTGCTGGAGACCGCGGACCGGCTGGTGGTCGAGGAGCACGAACCGGCCACCCAGCAGCACCTGCTGCTGGTCGGCGCGCTCCGCGCGCTGTCCAGCGGCGAACGCGAGCCCGGTCTCGTCCTCGACTCGTTCCTGCTGCGCTCACTGGCGATCTCCGGCTACGCCCCGTCGTTCGACGAGTGCGCCCGCTGCACCCGCCCGGGTCCGCACCGCGCGTTCAACCCGGCGGCCGGCGGCATGGTGTGCGCGACCTGCCGCCCGCCCGCCTCGGCCATGCCCGCACCCGGCACGGTCGCGTTGCTCGCCGCGCTCCTCACCGGCGACTGGCCGGTCGCGGAGGCCGCCGACGTGCGCTGCCGGCGGGAGGCCTCTGGTCTCGTCGCCGCCTTCGTCGCCTACCACCTGGACCGCGGGCTGCGCTCCCTGGCGCACCTCGACCTCACCGCCGCGACCACGGATCGGCGGGCCGGCGAGATCGCCTGACCAGTCGGCCCACTTCCTTCCCGCGATGGAATTTGATCGGCAGCACGGTTCGTTGTCGCTGGCCACCGGTTGATCTCACTGACCTGCGTCCGGTCACGAAACGTCCGTCGTGTATCGCCGCATAGACTCCCGGCGTGTCCGCACTGTCGCGTCGTCGTCGTTCGGCCGAGCCGGCCGGGCCGCGTCGTACCCCTGTCCCTCCCGACCCGCACCCGTCCGGCGCGCGCCCGCCGGCGATCCCGCCGGAGCTGGTGCCGGAGCACATCGCGATCGTGATGGACGGCAACGGGCGCTGGGCCAAGGCGCGCGGGCTGCCGCGGACCGAGGGCCACAAGATGGGCGAGGCGGCGCTGCTGGACGTGATCAAGGGCGCGATCGAGATCGGCGTGAAGCACCTGTCGGCGTACGCGTTCTCGACCGAGAACTGGTCGCGCTCGCCGGAGGAGGTCCGGTTCCTGATGGGCTTCAACCGCGACGTCATCCACCGCCGCCGCGACGAGCTCGACGCGATGGGCGTGCGGATGGTCTGGTCGGGCCGCCGGCCGCGGCTGTGGAAGAGCGTGATCGAGGAACTGGAGTACGCCCAGGAGCGCACCAAGCACAACGACGTGATCACGCTGCAGTTCTGCGTGAACTACGGCGGCCGGGCCGAGATCGCCGACGCCGCCTCCCGGATCGCGCAGGACGTTGCCCAGGGCAAGCTCAAGGCCGGGCGGGTCACCGAGCAGACGTTCGCGCGGTACCTGTACTCGCCCGAGGTCCCGGACGTGGACCTGTTCGTGCGTCCGTCGGGGGAGCAGCGCACCTCGAACTTCCTCATCTGGCAGCTCGCGTACGCCGAGATGGTGTTCATGGACACCCTCTGGCCGGACTTCGACCGGCGCGACCTGTGGCGGGCGATCGAGCTGTACGCCGCGCGCGACCGGCGCTACGGCGGTGCCCAGGGCTGAGACCGGGCGCGCAGGGCTGACGGCGCGGGGCTCACACGTCGTACGCTCGAAGTCCACGGGCGGAAGGAGTACGCGTGATGGCGGACGAAACCACTCTGGAGCTGACGATGCCCGCCAGGCTGCTGGACGACCTGACCGCCGCGGCGGACTCCCGCGGCGTCGCGGTCGCCGACCTGGCCCGCGAGTGGATCCAGGACCGGCTGGTGCACGAGCGGGAGAAGCAGGAGGGCGTCGCCCGCAAGGTCAAGCGGAGCTAGCGGCGCGGCAGTCCGCGCAGGTGCCGAAGATCTCCAGCGTGTGGCTGACGTCGGTGAAGCCGTGCTGCTCGGCGACCGTGTCGGCCCAGCGCTCGACGGCCGGGCCCTCGACCTCCACGGTACGGCCGCACTCGCGGCAGACCAGGTGATGGTGGTGACCCTTGGAACAGCGCCGGTACGCCGCCTCGCCGTCGGCGTTGCGCAGAACGTCGACCTCGCCGGAGTCGGCGAGTGCCTGCAGCGTCCGGTACACCGTGGTCAGGCCGACGGCCTCACCCGCGTCGCGCAGCGCGGCGTGGATCTCCTGCGCGGTGCGGAACTCGTCATTGGCGTCCAGCACCGACGAGACGGCGGCGCGCTGACGGGTCGAACGGGTGCCGATGGCCAAGGCCGGGCGTCCTTTCAGTGGCAGATGAGGCGACCCCATTGTTCCAGCCCCCTCAGTGCTCGTCCCAATGGTCGCCGTGCGCCGCGTGCAGGTGACCGTCGTGCACGTAGTCGACGTGGTCCCCGTGCCGCACCGCCGGGTGGCCGCACTCGCCCCCGTGCACGTGGCCGGTGTGGTCGTCGGCGACCTGATGAGGCACATCGGCCGCGAGGACCACCTCGGTCTCCGGCCCCTCGGCCACGGGTGCCGCCGCGACCGCGCCGCGCCGCCGTCGGACGACGGACCCCAGCGCGGCGGCCAGCCCGAAGCCGCCCAGAGCCAGTACGACGATGGTGGCGCCCGGAGCGACGTCGGCGTAGTACGACGTGACGATGCCGGACAGGCAAGCCGCGACGCCGAGCCCGCAGGCGGCGACGAACGTGCCGCGGAACGACCGGGTGAGCTGCTGCGCGGTCGCCACCGGCACCACCATCAGCGCACTCACCAGCAGCAGCCCGACGGTGCGCATCGCGACCGTCACGGTCACCGCGGCCATCACCGCGATCAGCACGCTCAGCGCGCGCACCCGCAACCCGGCGACCCGTGCGAACTCCTCGTCCTGGCAGACCGCGAACAGCTGCGGCGCCAGCCCGACGGCGGTCGTCAGTACGGTCGCGGCGAGGATCACGACCACCCACAGGTCACTCGGCGACACGGTCGTCAGCGACCCGAACAGATAGATGTTCAGGGTCGCCGCCCCTTGTCCTGCCAGGCCGATCAGGAGGACGCCGCCGGCGATACCGCCGTAGAACAGCAGGGCGAGTGCGACGTCCCCGCTGGTCCGGCCGCGGGCGCGGATCAGCTCGATCGTGGTGGCGCCGACGATCGCGACGACGACCGCGGTGAGCACGGGAGCGGTGCCGGTGAGCAGGCCGAGCGCGACGCCGGTGATCGCGATGTGCCCGATCCCGTCACCCATCAGGGCCAGCCGGCGCTGCACCAGATAGGTGCCGATGGCGGGGGCGGCGAGCCCGGTGAGTAATCCGGCGATCAGCGCCCGCTGCATGAAGTCCAGTGCCAGCAGCTCGCTCATCCCGGCAACCATCCAGGAGTCTCGTCGGTCGGGCCGTGCGGGTGCACGTGGGCGTGGGTCTGGGTCGCGTTCGGCGGGCCGTCGTACGCGACTCGTCCGGCGCGGAGCACCACGGCGCGGTCGATCAGCGTGTCCATCGGCCCGAGGTCGTGGCTCACCAGGAGGACTGTCGTGCCGCGCTCCACCAGGGTGCGCACCGCGGTGGCGAAGATGGCCTGGCTCTTGAGGTCGACACCCGCGGTCGGCTCGTCGAGGATCAGCAGGTCCGGTTCGCCGGCGAGCGCCCGGGCGATCAGCACCCGCTGCTGCTGCCCGCCGGACAGCTCGGCGACGGCGTCGCGGCGGCGGTCCGACAGCCCGACCGCCTCGAGGCTGCCGGCGACCGCGCTCCGGTCCGCCGCGGTGAGCGGCCGGAGCAGCCGCCGGCGGGCCAGTCTGCCTGAGGTGACGACCTCCTGCACGGTCGCGGGCACGCCGCCGGCCGCGGTGATCCGCTGCGGCACGTAGCCGACCCGCCGCCACTGCCGGAAACGGGACACGGGCGTGCCGAACAGCCGGACCTCGCCGCGGGTCACGGGCAGCAGCCCGACGAGCGTGCGGATCAGCGTGGACTTGCCGGAGCCATTGGTTCCGAGAACGGCGACCACCTCGCCGGGCCGCACCGTGAGGTCGACGCCGCGCAGAACGAGCCGACCGCCCAGGTCCACCGACAGGTCGGCGGCCTGGACGGCCAGGTGCTTGTCAGCGGTTGGCGTCACGCGCAGCCGTTCGCCTTCTTCAGCTCGGCTAGGTTCTCGTGCATCAAGGAGAGATAGTCCTCGGTTGAGTTCGCGTCGGCAAGTCCCTCGATCGGGCTCAGGACAGCCGTCTTGACCTTGAGGTCGCGGGCGACCGACTCGGCGACCTTGGGGCTGACCAGCTCTTCGTAGAAGATCGTCGTGACCTTGTTCTGGGTGACGATGTCGTGGATCTCCTTGAGGTGGGCCGGGCTCGGCTCCTGATCGGGGCTGGTGCCGGCGATGCCGACCTGCTGCAGGCCGTACCGCTGGGCGAGGTAGGCGAATGCCGAGTGGCTGGTCACGAACACCTTGAGCTTGCAGTTCGCGAGGCCGGTCCTGAAGTCGTTGTCCAGCGTGGTCAGCTCGCCGTGAAGTGCGGCGGCGCGCTGCTTGTAGCCGTCGGCGTTGGCAGGGTCGGTGCTCGCGAGCTTGTCGGCGATGGCATCGGCGACGTCGCCGACCCGGACCGGGTCGAGCCAGAAGTGCGGGTCGAGCGCACCGGGCTTGACCTCTTCGCCTTCCTCCCCGAAGTCGGCGCCGGTCGCCTCCAGCTTGGCGGCGGGGGCGACGTCGAAGCCCGCCTCGGCGGCGTTCTGCGCGACGGCCTCGTCGACGGCTGGCTGCAGGTCCTTCTCGAAGACGACCAGCTTCGCCTTGGCGAGGGTGCCGACCTGCTTCGGCGTCAGCTCGAGGTCGTGGGGCTCGACGCCGGGCGCGGTCAGGTTGGCGACGTCCACGCGGTCGCCGCCGACCTTCTTCGTGATGAACTCCAGCGGGTAGAAGGACGTCACCACGTTGAGCTTCTCGGCGGAGACGGGCGTGGTGGCGGAGTCGGCTGCGTCGCCGTTGCCGCAACCTGCCAGAGTGGCGAGGGTGACGGCGCAGGCGGCAGCGAGCAGGGGAGTGCGAAGCGACATGACAACCATTTTCAGTTAAATGAACCTGGTTGTCAAAACAGGGAGTAGGTGGATGGCGAAACAGTCGGGACACAGGCGAGCGAGGCGCGCGCGTGGAAGGCGGCCGGGCCGGATCGACGTGCCGCCCGGCGGTCACGGGCACGGTCACGGTCACGGCCACGGCGGTGAGGTCGACACGTCATCGGTCGACTCCGACGCGGTGGTGGCCCGGCGGGTCCGGATGGTCGTCGCCGGCCTGCTGGCGCCGATGATCGTCGCCGCGATCGTGCTCACCGTCGTCCTGTGGCCGCGCCATGACGTCACGTCGAGCGAGCTGTTCACCGATCAGGCGCGCGGGGTGGTGGGCGCGATCGAGCCGTGCACCGGCGAGAAGGCCAAGTCGTGCGACCTGGCCAAGGTGAGGGTCACCTCGGCGACGGCCGGCGGCACGGACAAGGTCGTGTCGGTGGAGATCCCAAAGGGCGAGTTCGCGCCGAAGGTCGCCGAGGGCGACCGGGTCATGATCGGCATCATCTCCAAGCCCGGGCAGCCGCCGCAGTACACCTACATCGACCACGATCGCAGCCGGCCGCTGCTGCTGCTCGGAGCGCTGTTCGCCCTCGCGGTCGTCGCGCTGTCGCGCTGGCGGGGTGTGGCCGCGCTCGGCGCGCTCGTCGTCACCGGCCTGGTGCTGACCCGGTTCGTGCTGCCTGCGATCCTCGACGGATCGAATGCGCTGCTGGTCGCCGTCGTCGGCGGCACCTTGATCATGGTGCTCGCGCTCTACCTCACCCACGGTTTCAGCGCGCACACCTCCGTAGCCCTGGTCGGCACGGTCTCCGCGCTGGCCCTGACCGCCGCGCTGGGTGAAGGCTTCATCGTGCTGTCCAAGATCACCGGGATCGGTATCGAGAGCGCGTCGACGGTCAGTGCCTACGCCCCCAACCTCGACCTGCAGGGTTTGCTCGTCGCCGGTCTGGTGATCGGTGCGCTGGGCGTGCTCGACGACGTGACCGTGACCCAGGTGACGGCCGTGTGGGAACTGTCCGCGGCGAACCCGGACGCCAGCCGCCGGGCGCTGTTCGGCGCCGGACTGCGGATCGGCCGCGCACATGTCGCGTCCGTGGTCAACACGCTCGTGCTGGCGTACGCGGGCGCCGCGCTGCCTACGTTGCTGCTGTTCGCTCTCAGCAATGCCCCGGGCAGCTATACAGTCTCGACCGAGGACGTCGCGATCCAGGTCGTCAGCGGCCTGGTCGGCAGTCTCGGCCTGATCGCCGCCGTACCGCTCACCACCGCGCTGGCCGCCCTGGCCGTCGGAGACCGTACGACGAGCAGGCGCGGCGGGGCCGTCGTACCGGCCCCCGACCGTCCGCCGGCGGACTACCCGTCAGCCGGCTATCCGTGAGACCGCGAAGAACAGGATCACGAGTACGGCGAACACCCGCAGCGCGCGGCCGGTGCCGCTGATCACCGGCCAGGACAGGTACCCGATCCAGCTCAGCATCGCCGCGAGCAGCACCAGCGCCGGGACCGCGGCGACGGCCGGAGCGAAGGCGCCGAGCAGGACCAGCGCCATGGTGATGCCGGGCAGCGTCAGCTTCGGCAGCGAGTGCAGCCGCGCGATGAACGGGTAGCTGGCCTTGGTGATCCGGGCCCGCATCGGGCTGACCGGCTGGTTGTTCTGCTGGCTGCTCACCCGGCCATTGTTCCAGGGCTGTGGATGACGGCGGTCCGGTGGCCGGGCGCTGACTTAGGGTAGTGGGCATGGGTGCTGTTGAGGTTCGTTCGGTGGACGAGGTGGCGCGGGATCTGGCCGGGGTGCTGGCGCGGTTCCGGGGCGGGAGCACGTTCCCGTTCAGCTTCGGTGACGGGGTGCCGGAGGCGGTCATGCTCACGTATGACCAGTTCGAGGACCTCGGGGGTGAGGCGAAGTTCCAACGGCATCCGGGCGTGCTCGGTATCGAGGAGGTCAGGGCGAGCCTGGCCGCGATGGTGGCCGCGATCCGCGCGGGTTCCTTCGCGCCGGTGGCGTGGGGCGGTGACGGTGAGCCCGAGGCGGTGGTCATGTCGACTGCGCAGTACCGCGAGCTGCGGGGTGATGACGAGCCGCCGGAAGGCGTGATCGACGACCCGACCCGTAGGACGTACGCGACCGAACCGCTGCCCGGCAGCAGGGCGATGAGCCTCGACGAGATCGCGGAGATGATGGGCCCGGAGGCCGTCCGGGATCTTGAGGAGCTTCGCCGTGCCGATGGCGAGATTCCATGAGCGGTGCTCAGCGGTACGAGCTCGTACTCGGTGAGAAGTTCGCACAAGACCTGATGCGGCTCGCCGCCGACGCGCGATCCGACCCGAGCAAGGTCTTCCTGCGTCAGCAGGTGATGAAGGAGATGCGCGCGCTCGCGGCGGGCGCCAGTGACGGGCATCATCCGCTGGGGTACGAGTCGGGCAAGGGGGATCTGCGTGACTGTGTGACGTCGTACGTGCAGTCGGACCCGCAGCAGAAGGCCGACCACCGCCTGGTGTTCCGGGAGATGCCGCCGGCCGGGCCGGGGCAGTTGCCGCGGCGTGAGCTGCTGGCGGTGAAGCCGCGGCAGGGTTCGGGCAACATCTACGAGCATGTCTGCGCGCGGCTGAACCGTCATCC
>DASXRB010000972.1:0-7704 GCA_036506875.1 Kribbellaceae bacterium
GC
The DNA here is from genome assembly GCA_036506875.1 of Kribbellaceae bacterium. Classification (GTDB taxonomy): domain Bacteria; phylum Actinomycetota; class Actinomycetes; order Propionibacteriales; family Kribbellaceae; genus DASRHY01. The sequence goes on from DASXRB010000972.1 coordinate 3, forward strand.
GCCGAGGTCACGCTGCGGAACACGCCCGGTGTACTCGACCTCGGAGCCGTACGGCTGCGATGGATCGGGCACAGCCTGCGCGCGGAGTGCGAGATCACCGTCGACCACCGCCGTCCCCGCGCCCCTAGGCAGCGACGATCACCACGCGGCGATTGCCCATCACAGCCGGCGATGAGCCACACAACCACGCAACCGGTCGAGCCGGCCGTAGGGGACGGAAGAGCGGCGGATGGACCGGAGGGTGGAGAGAATCGACGAGTGAGCCCTGCCGAGCCGGACTGGACCTCCCTCGACCGCGCGACGCGAGGGGGCGTCGTGCTGCCGGGCTCACGCTCGTACGACGACGTCCGCGCGCCCCGGATCGCGAACTTCGCAGGCATCCGGCCCGCCGCCGTGGTGCGCTGCCAGACTGCCGCGGACGTGACCGAGACGTTGGCCTTCGTACGCCGCCACGGGCTGCCGTTCGCCGTCCGTAGTGGCGGCCACTGCTTCGCCGGCCGGTCCTCGACCACCGGCGTTCTGCTCGACGTCTCGCCGATGCGCAGTGTCGGGATCACCAACGGCACCGTCCGGATCGGTGCCGGCACCCTGCTGGGCGAGGTGTACGACGCGCTCGCCGTGCACCGCGTCACGATCCCGGCCGGCTGCGGCCCGACGGTCGGCATCGCCGGCCTCACCCTCGGCGGCGGGCTCGGCATCCTCGGCCGCCGGCACGGCTTCCTCTGCGACAGCCTGCGCGCGGCTCGGGTGGTGCTCGCGGACGGCCGGGTGGCCGACTGCGACGAGACAAGGGAGCCGGACCTGTTCTGGGCGCTGCGCGGCGGCGGCACGATCGGCGTCGTCACCGACCTGGTCTTCCAGACCGTGCCCGCGCCCGCGATGACCGCTTTCCACCTGACCTGGCCGGCCGAGCACGCGGCCGCGGTGATCGGGGCCTGGCAGCGCTGGGGTCCCGACGCCCCGGACGGCCTGGCCGCCAGCCTGCTGGTCAGCGTCACCGGAGACCGCGACCCGGTCGTCAGCGTCTTCGGCGCCTTCGCCGGACCGGAGCGGGACTGCGCGACGCTGCTGCGGCAGCTGGCTGACGCCACCGGGGCCGACCCCGGCGGATCGTCGTACCGGTATGACTCGCACCGGGAGACGAAGCGGCACCTGAACGTCCTCGACGTGCACGGCACCGGGACCGTCGCCGAGAGCAACGTCTACGGGTTGAGCCGGTCCGAGTTCTTCGCCGGGCCGCTGCCGGCGGAGGCGGTCCGCGCGCTGGTCGAGCACCTCGTGGCCGGGCGGGTCGCCGGGCACGACCGGGAGCTGGACTTCACGCCGTTGCGCGGCGCGTACAACCGGGTCGACCCCGGCGCGACCGCGTTCGTGCACCGGACGGACCGGTTCCTGCTCAAGCAGGCCGTCGCCGTCCCCCTCGACGCCCCGCCCGCTCAGCGCGACGCGGCGCGCGACTGGTTGCGTGCGTCGTGGGAGCTGACGCAAGCACATGGGACCGGCCGGTCGTACCAGAACTTCCCGGACCCCGACCTCGAGGACGCGTCAGCGGCGTACTTCGGCGCGAACCTCACGCGGTTGCGCGAGATCAAAGCGACGTACGACCCGGACGGCCTGTTCCCGGCCGTCTGACTCAGGACACTAGGGGTTGAGGCCGTGCTCCTGCAGCCACGGGTACGGGTCGACCGGGTCGCCGCCGTCCGGGTGCACCTCGAAGTGCAGGTGCGGGCCGGTGGTGTTGCCGGTGACGCCCACCGAGCCGACCTGGTCGCCGGCCGCGACCCGGTCGCCGACCGAGACGGTGAACTCGGACATGTGGCAGTACCAGGTCACGGTGCCGTCGTCGTGGCGCACCTCGACCCGGCGGCCGTAAGCGCCGGCGAACTCGGCGGAGATCACCTCACCGGCCATCACCGAGCCGATCCGGGTACCGATCGGGGCGGCGAAGTCCAGCCCGGTGTGGGTGTGCGCCCAGTGGCTGCCGCCCTGGTTGAAGGTCGCGGTGATGTGGTAGCCGGAGATCATCATCCGCACGCTCGCGGCCTGAGCCCGGGCCTTCGCGGCCGCGGCGGCCTTGGCGGCGGCCAGCGCCTTCGCGCGGCGCAGTGTCTGCTCGCGGTAAGCGGCCAGCTTCGCGGCCCGGGCGGTCGCCTGCTTCAGCGCGGTGGCCTGCCGGGCCTGCCCGGTGGTCGCCGCCAGGCTGAGGCGGTTCGCGTCCCGCGAGTTCATCATCAGCCGGCGGTCGATCCGGGCGGCGGTGATCGCCGAGGCCTGCGCGTCGGTGAGCGCGGCGGCCGGTGCGGTCCGCGGCGCGGCCGAGCCGGTCAGGCTGACGGCGCTGGTCGCCGCGGCGATCGCGGCGGCCAGCCCGGTGAGCTGGCGGCGTCCGGTCTTGCGGGAACGACGCGGACCGGCGTGCCGGGCCTTGCGCCTGGCGGTGCTTGTCGCAGCGGTGCTGGTCGCAGGAGTGCGCGTCGCACTCGTGGGCGCGACACCGTCGGGAAACACAGCGGGGGCCTTTCATGAGGGGCATGAAGCACCCCCAGGGCTATCCCCAGGGGTCCAAGCACCATAACGACCAGATCACGAGCCGCCAAACACCAGGCATCGGTTCATGGTCACGTTGTGTCACAGTGCGTCGGCGCGACATGATCCTGCGTGGCCGGATCTCCGCGATTCACGCTCAGCGCCACGTTCCAGCCGTCACAGGGAGCGGCCAGATCAGTGAGACCAGCGTCACACCGCCATCCGGGCCTCGGTGGACGCCGACCGGCCGGGTGAGGGTTTTCCTTCCCTGGTTGGGAAATCACCCGACCGTGGCTCAACCGTGCATGCGGAAGTCGTACGCGGCGGGCAGTGGCGCGGCACCACCGACACATCGCTGGTAGTCCTCCCAGAGCCGTTCCAGCACGTCGTCACCCTCGCGCAGATCGGCCAGCGCGAGCCCGTCCTCGAGGATCGCGCCGGCTCGGTCGCCGTCACCGAGAGCGATCGCGGCCTGGCACTCGTACAGCCGCACCCGCCCGAGCCGCCGCTGCTCCGCACTCAGGTTGTCCACAACCTCGAGCGCCTCGGCGGCCCGTCCGGCACCGACCAGCGCGGCCAGCGCCTCCACGATCAGCGGGGCGCAGTCCGGCGCGAGCCCCTGGGCTTGCAGCAGCCGCCCGGCCGCCCGCGCGGTGTCACGCTCCGAACGGTCCAGCTCGGCCAGACCGCGCAGGCTCCACGCCGTCGGCCGCGCGGCGAGCGACCGCTCCCACGCGTCCCGCGCGCCGGCCGGGTCCGCGGCCGCGAAGCGCTGAAAACCCTTGTGCAGAAGACCATGCCAGTCCTCGTCGAGCAGGGTCTTGTCGAGCAACGCCTCCCAGACCGGCGCGGTCTCGGTGGCCGCGGGCGGCTCCGAGGCCGGCAGCCGCCCGGTCCGCCAGAACGCCTGCCACGGCACCTGCTCCGGCCCGATGGTGTCCGCGCCGAACGGCGTACCGGGGTCGTCCGGCAGCTCACCGGTCTCGACCGCGAGCGCACCCCACCCGGACCCGCCGTGCAGCACCGCCTCCGGAGCGGTCCCGGCCCAGCCCTGCGCCGCGGCATCGGCGGCCGCCAGGACCTCGGCGGGTACGACGCCGGCCAGCGCGTCGCCGAGTGCGCCGGTCGCACCCGTCCAGTCGCCGTGTACCCGCGACGGCTCGGCCCGCACCGCGCCGTACGCCTCGGTCCACGCGAACGTCTCCCCGGGCGCCAGCGGGACGTGGTCGAGCTGGGTGTGCGCGAGACCTGCCTGGATCTCCAGGTACCGCCCGTCGCCGGACAGCCACTCCTGCCACCGCTCGCCGCCGGCCGCGTTGCCCCACCGGAACACCTTGCGGCTCCACAGCCGTGCCGTCGACGTCTGCGCCAGCCCGTAGCCGTCCGGGTCCACCGCCGCGATCCACGGCCGCTCGGCCGCGCGCAGGTCGAAGAAGTGGTCCGCCGCACCCGGGATCCCGGCCGGACGGCTGAGGTCGGGATCCGTGCCGGGGAACGCCACCGGCCGCAGCCGCAGCGTCTCGTCGTACTGGATGGTGACGGCCTCGGTGGCGGGGACCAGCACCCGGACGCCGGTGGTCTGGGGCACGGCGATGTTGGACCACCAGTACATGGGGACGGCGGTGGCGTGCGGGTTGTGCAGCCGCGGGCGGACGAACAGCACGGGGGAGCCGGCCGGGAGCCACGCGTCGATCCGCCAGACCAGCCGGCGCATCCGCTCCAGCTCCCACATCCGCAGCACCGGCGTGCCGTCCGGCGCGGTGAGCCGGCCCGCATGAACAGGCGAGCAGGTGAGCGGCCAGTGCCCGGTGGTGCCGAGATTCCACTCCACGCCGCCGGCGAACCACGCGTTGCGCAGCGCGAGGTTGCCGGGCCGGATCGCGTCCGGCGCGTGCAGCAGCTCACGGCCGGTGCGCAGGTCGACCAGCGACCACAGCCGCCCGCCGAGGCCGGGGAGGAAGGTCGCGCGCAGGTGCTCGTTCTCCAGTACGACGGCCGCGTGGTCGGTCTCGCGCAGGTCGCGGGTGTAGGCGTCGTACGCGTGGTAGGGGAGCAGCGACGGCGGCAGCCCGGGGTCCGGATCGGGGTTGGCGGCACGGACCAGCTCCAGGCCTTCGGAGCGCAGCATCGGCAGCGGGCTCAACGGGCCGGGGGTGTCTGACGCGACACGCAGCGTGTCGCAGGTGAGGGTGCTCGGCATGGCCCCATGATGGACATGACGCCGCGGTGCGTCATAGCCGTGACCACACGGGGACGATCTCCGGAGGTTGTGATGGACGTTCTCGTGCTGATCGGTCGGATCCTGTTCGTGGCGCTGTTCGCGGTCTCGGCGATGGCCCACTTCGGTCGGACGGCCGCGATGGCGGGCTACGCGCAGAGCAGGGGGGTCCCGTCCGCCCGGATCGCGGTCCTCGCAGGCGGTGTACTGCTGGCGCTCGGCGCGATCTCGGTCCTGCTCGGCATCTGGGCGGACCTGGGCGCGCTGCTCCTGGTGGTGTTCCTGGTGCCGACCGCGGTGCTGATGCACGGGTTCTGGAAGGAGAGCGACAGCCAGGCGAAGATGACCGAGCAGGTCCAGTTCTTCAAGGACCTCGCGCTGGCCGGTGCGGCACTGATGCTGTTCGCGCTGTTCGGTCACTTCGGCGACGACATCGGCCTGATGATCACCGGGCCGCTGTTCAACCTCTAAGCCTCGGTCACCGGTCTGATCGTGGTCAGAGTCGCGTAGCCCTTTGCGAGCCAGGCCAGGTCGGTGCCGTCCTCGGCCTCGCTTCGGCTCTGCTCGATCGTGGTCCGGACGAAGTCGGCGCCGGTCTCGGCGACGGCCATCTGTACCTGGCCGAAGCGCGCGAGCCGCGCGTTCTCCAGCCCGTGCACCTGGTCGGCGGGCTGGTCCGGGACGTTGAGGTTGAGCGCCGTGCCGGGCGGCAGCTCGGCGAGCCGGGGCAGCAGGTCGCGGGCGAACGCGGCCGCGGTGGACCAGTGCCGGCGCTCGTCGTCGGTCTCGTCGATCACCGCGATCGCGTTCCCGCCGCTGGCCGCGGTCACAGGCGACAGCACGTCGAGCGAGACCGCCATCGCCGGCAGGTCGTACGCGACCGCGGTCAGGGCCGCGCCGACGGTGCCGGAGTGCAGCACGGCCCGGCCCGCGTTGGCGCCGCGGTTGATGCCGGACAGCACCAGGTCGGGCGGGTCGCCGAATGCCTTCAGCATCGCCAGTACGACGATGTAGCTCGGCGAGGCCCCGACCGCGTAGCCGGTGACACCGCCGAGGCTGCGCCGGTCGACGACGACGCGGCCGTCGGAGGTGTACGCGCTCATCGCGGCGCTGGTGCCGCTGGCCTCCTCGGCAGGCGCGGCCACCACCATGTCGTACCCGAGTTCGTCGGTGACGGCCGCCAGCGCGCGGATGCCCGGCGCGTCGATGCCGTCGTCGTTGGTGATCAGCACTCTGTTGCTCATGGCAATGGCTCCAGCTCGACGCGTTCGGCGAGTGCGGCGATCGCGTCGGCCCGGCCGGTGCCGAGGCCGTGCCGCGTCACGTTGAGCGCGCCCGCCGCGGCGCCGGCCCTGATCGCGTCGCGCATGCTGCCGCCTCCGGCGAGCACCGCGGCCATGCCCGCGACGAGCGAGTCGCCCGCGCCGTGGTGGTCGGCGACCTCGAGCCGTGGGACGCGCACCCGCAGCGCCTCGCCGTCGACCAGGGCCAGCGCGGGCTGCTCGGCGCGGCTGACGACGACTGTGCCGGCCCCCCGCTCGTGCAGCTCGCGCAGCGCGTCGGCCGGGTCGGTGTCGCCGATCTCCTCGTCGCTGACCTTGACGAACAGCGGCGCCCCGTCGAGTACGGCGTCCAGCTGCTCTCCGGTCAGGTCGGCCGCCACCTTGCCGCCGTTGCCGGCGAGGTCCGTGGCGAGGCGGTGGTACATGTCGGGTTCGACGAGGCCGGGGTCGGCCGGGCCGCTGAGGATGCTCAGGTCCGCGGTCAGCCCCTCGGCGAGCGCGACGGTGTAGAGCTCGTCCAGCTCGTGCCGCCCCAGCGGCGCGCCGGACTCCTCCGCGACCACGGTGCGCTCCCCGTCGCGCCGGTCGTGCACGTACCACCCGCTGTCGTCGGGACGTCGTACGGCGTTGAGCCGGACGCCCTCCGCGGTGATGAGCGGCTCCAGCACCCGGCCGACCTCACCGCCGAGCGCGGCGCAGAACGTGACGTCCACCCCGAGCGCGACCAGCATCCGCGCCTGCCACAACCCCTGCCCGCCCGCGTGCAGGTGCAGCTCCGCGGCGTCCCCGACCTGTTCGACCGTCACGGTCAGCAGCGGCGCCGGAGCGAACACCATCACCTTCGCGCCCATGGCCTGTCGGTACCCGGCGAGGCCGGTTTCAACGCGGGCTCAGCTGAACTTCGTGCGAGGACGCTCGAGGAGCTCCCCGTCGAGGTAGATGTCGACCTTCTCGTTGTAGAACGCGATCAGCCCGGCGATCGGCTGCACCTCGCGCAGCGGGAAGTCGTACGTCCAGGCGATGTCGCGGCGGGTCTCGGTGGACCAGTAACCGGTGGTGGTGCCCTTGTACGGACAGCTGGTGACGGTGTCGCTGGGCACGAGCTTGGTGAGGTCGACGTCGGTGCGGTCGAGGTAGTAGCGGGTGGGGAGGCCGGTCTCGAACAGCGCGACGTGCGAGTGCGAGTCGGCGAGGACGACGCCGTCCAGCTCGATCCGGACCGGCCGGTTGGAGCGGACGCAGTCCACTCTTGTGTAGGGGTTGCGCGGGTGGACGATGACCGGCTCGTCCTCCTCGAACCAGCTGTCCAGTCCGTCCCAGTCGAACCGCACCGTGCCGGCGATGCCCTCGACGGCCGAGTCCTTCAGCACACTCGCGACCGCCGGACGGTAGTCGTCGCCGACCCGCAGCCCGTGCACCTGGAACGTGCCGCGCCGGTTCTGCTTCATCTCGTCCTCGTCGACGAGTACGCCGGGCCTGATGTCGTCCAGGGGTATGTAGTACTGCGGGTAGTTCGGGTTCTCCCAGACGTACAAGGCTCGCGTCGTGTCGAAGACGGTCTCACCACGTACGAACCCGCGGATCCGCCGCGGCACCGGCTCGACGTGGTTCACCCTGGTCGGCATCGCCGGATAGTCCCTCACGCGCGGCTCCCTTGATCGTGCGGTCTCGTTAT
>DASXRB010000973.1:0-5490 GCA_036506875.1 Kribbellaceae bacterium
CGACCTCACCCTGCTCGGCGCGGCCGTGCGGCCGCACGGGCTGATGATCGGCGACAAGCGGATCCAGCCCGCCTCCCTGGACCACGCGATGTGGTTCCACCGGCCGTTCCGCGCCGACGAGTGGCTGCTGTACGACCAGGCCTCGCCGTCCGCGTCCGGCGCCCGCGGGTTGAGTACCGGGCGGCTGTTCACGGTCGACGGCACGCTGGTGGCCTCCGTCGTACAGGAAGGTCTCATCCGGCCGATCGGTCTGGACCCGAAGGACTACTGAGCAGGGGTGACCTTGCCGATCAGATGCGGCTCACCGTTGTCCGGGTTGTAGATCGCGAGGTCGGTCACGCCGTCCCCGCCGGTCCGGTACCCGAAGTCCGCCTTGGCCGGCAGCAGCAGCGGCTTGCGGAAGTCGACCCGGACCGAGAACGCGTCCGGCAGTTCGGCGTCGATCTCGGCCAGCGCCGCCGCCTTGGCCCACATGCCGTGCGCGATCTGCCGCGGGAACCCGAACGCCTGCGCGGTCAGCTTGTAGAGGTGGATCGGGTTGCGGTCACCCGACACCCCCGCGTAGCGCCGGCCCAGGTTCGACTCGAGCTCCCACCGCGCGGTGACGTCGACCCCCGGGTCCGGCAGCAGCTCGCTCCCGGGCGCGTCCTCGGCGGCGCGGCCGCGGCTGAGCAGTGTGGTCACGTCGGACCACACCGGCTCGCCGTTCACCAGCACGTCGCTGAGCAGGTCGAACACGGTGCCCTTGGTGTGCGGGCGCAGCTCGCTCGCGCGCACCTCGATCGCCAGCGTCGCGTCCGCCGGGACCGGCCGGTGCTGGGTGATGGTGTTCGTCAGGTGCACGATCCCCATCGGCCGGAACGGGAACGACGGGTCCGACATCAGGTCCAGGTGCAGCGGGAACGCCAGGATGTGCGGGTAGGTCACCGGCAGGTACGGCGACCCCTTGGCGAACCCGGTGACCTCGCAGTACGACGCGAGCTGCCGCGGGTCGGCCGCCAGCCGCGGCAGCTCGAGCCGCAGTCCCGCGTCGGCATCGGCCTCGCCCTTGCCGAGCAGGGTCGCCTTCACGGTGCGCGCGTACAGCCCCGCCAGCCCCGGTACGTCGGAGTAGCTGCGGGTGTGCGAGGTCATCGTCAGGCTCCCAGCAGGCTCTGGCCGCAGACCCGGACCACGTTGCCGGTGACCCCGGCCGACTCCGGGTCGGCGAACCACGCGATCGTCTCGGCCACGTCGACCGGCCGGCCGCCCTGGGCGAGCGAGTTCATCCGGCGGCCCGCCTCGCGGATCGCCAGCGGCACCTTCGCGGTCATCCTGGTCTCGATGAAGCCCGGCGCCACCGCGTTGATCCGCAAGCCCTTCGACTCCAGGTCCGGCGCGAGCGCCTGGACCAGGCCGATCACGCCGGCCTTGGACGTGGCGTAGTTCGTCTGGCCGTTGTTGCCGGCGATCCCGCTGATCGAGGCGACCCCGACGACGCTCGCACCCGGTCGCAGCACGCCTGACTCGAGCAGGTGCCCGGTGATCCGCTCCGGCGCGCGCAGGTTGACGTTCAGCACCGCGTCCCAGACGTCGGTGCGCATGTTCGCCAGCCGCTTGTCGCGGGTGATGCCGGCGTTGTGCACGACGATGTCGAGGCCGCCGTACGTCTCCTGGGCGTGCGCGGCGATCCGCTGCGGCGCGTCCACGGCGGTGATGTCGAGCAGCAGCTCCGAGCCGCCGATGCCGGTGATCACGGTGTGCAGGTCGTTGGCCAGCTGCGGCACGTCGGCGCCGATCACCGTGGCGCCGTCGCGGGCCAGCGTCTTGGCGATCGCCTCGCCGATGCCGCGCCCGGCGCCGGTGACGAGCGCGACCTTGCCGGCCAGCGGCGCGGCCGGGTCGGCGGTCGCGGGTACGTCGAGGTCGGTACCGACCCGGACGACCTGGCCGTCGACGTACGCCGACTTCGGCGAGACCAGGAACCGCAGCGTCGAGCCCAGCTGCTCGTGCGCGCCGGGCGCGACGTAGACGAGGTTGACGGTGCCGCCGCGCTTGGTCTCCTTGCCGAGTGAGCGGGTGAAGCCCTCCAGCGCGCGCTGCGCGATCCGCTGCCGCGGGGTCTGCGCCAGCTCCGGCGTCGTACCCACGACCACGATCCGGCCGCAGGTCGCGAGCTGGCGCACGACGGGGGAGAAGAACCGCTGCAGCGCGGTCAGGTCCGCCGTCGACTCCATGCCGCTCGCGTCGAACACCAGCGCCTTGTGCCGCGCCTCGCTGGACGCCACACCCTCGGACGCGACGGCGAACTGCACGCCCGCGTCGGCCAGCGTGGCCTGGATCGCCTTGCTGACCTCGGTGCCGGTGACGCTGCCGACCAGCACCGTGCCGTCGACGAGCGGAGCGCCGTCGGTCCAGCGCTGCAGCGGGGTCGGGTCGGGCAGTCCGAGGTTCTTGACCACGAACCGGCCGATGCCGGACTGGGTGAAGCCCTGGTAGCGGTCAGTCATCTGTCCATCCTCACCTCTCGACGATGGCGACGACACCCTGGCCGCCGGCCGCACAGATCGAGATCAGGCCGCGGCCGCCGCCGGCCTCGTTCAGCTGCTTGGCCAGGCCGGCGAGGATCCGCCCGCCGGTCGCGGCGAACGGGTGGCCCGCGGCGAGCGAACCGCCGTTGACGTTCAGCTTGTCGCGGTCGATCTCGCCGAGCGGCGCGTCCAGACCGAGCCGCTCCTTGCAGAAGATCGGGTCCTCCCACGCCTTCAGCGTGGAAAGCACCTGCGCCGCGAACGCCTCGTGGATCTCGTAGTAGTCGAAGTCCTGCAGGGTCAATCCGGCCCGCGCCAGCATCCGCGGCACCGCGTACGCCGGCGCCATCAGCAGGCCGTCGTTGCCCTTCACGTAGTCGACCGCCGCGGTCTGCGAGTGGGTCAGGTACGCCGTCGGCTGCAGGCCGTGCTCCCGCGCCCACTCGTCGGTCGACAGCAGCACCGCGGACGCGCCGTCGGTCAGCGGGGTCGAGTTGCCGGCCGTCATCGTGGCGGTCTCGCCCTTGCCGAACACCGGCTGCAGCTTGGCCAGCTTCTCGACGCTGGAGTCCGCGCGCAGGTTCTCGTCTTTCGTGAGACCCAGGAACGGCGTCAGCAGGTCGTCCAGGAACCCGCGCTCGTAGGCGGCGGCCAGGTTCTTGTGCGAGCGGTACGCGAGCTCGTCCTGCGCCTCGCGGCTGATGCCCCACTCGAGCGTGGTGAGCGCGCAGTGCTCGCCCATCGACAGCCCGGTGCGCGGCTCGGCGTTGCGCGGGATCTCCGGCACGATGTCCTTCGGCCGGATCCGGCTCAGCGCCTTGAGCCGGTCCGCCACCGTCCTGGCCCGGTTCACGTCGAGCAGCTTGTTGCGCAGGTTGTCGTTCAGCGAGATCGGCGCGTCCGAGGCGGTGTCCACGCCGCCGGCGATCGCCGCCTCGGTCTGGCCGAGGGCGATCTTGTTGCCGGCCAGGATCGCGGCCTCCAGGCCGGTGCCGCACGCCTGCTGGACGTCGTACGCCGGGGTGGCCGGCGCCAGCTTCGAGCCGAGCACCACCTCGCGCACCAGGTTCCAGTCCCGGCTGTGCTTGAGCACCGCGCCGGCCACGACCTCGCCGAGCTCCTCGCCGGCGATCCCGGTCCGGTCGACCAGGCCGTCGATCGCGGCGGTCAGCATGTCCGAGTTCGACGCGTGCTTGTAGGTCTTGTCCTGCCGGGCGAAGGGGATCCTGTTACCTGCTACGACGGCGACCTTGCGGATCTGGGGGGAATACTCGGTCACGTGCCTTCTCCTGCCGATCGTGAGGTGGTGCGGGTACGACGCAGGGCCTTGCGCCCCACGGCGGTCGCGAGCGTGGCGGTGATCGCGGTCTCCCGGACGGTGGCCGGGTCGGCATGGTGCACGACCGGGTGGCCGGGAGAGCCGGCGGACACGACGAGACCCATCCGGGCCATCTGCATCGCGCCGAGCGTCTGGGTGTAGAGGAAGTTCGCCAGGTAGTCGGGGTCGACGCTGTCGAACACCCCGGACCTCTGCCCGGCGCGCAGCACGATGGCGGTGCGGTCGAGCATGGTGGCCATCGACGTGCCGAGCTTGGTCATCACCGGTTCGGTGATCTCGCCGAACAGCTCCTCACCGGTGCGGCGCAGCAAGCTCATCGCGCAGTCCGCGAACGCCGGGTACTCCAGGCAGAAGTCCACGAACGTCTCGGTCAGCACCCGCAACCGCACCATGGGGGTACGACGGCCGCTCGTCTCGGCCGCGGTCATCCGCCCGTCGAGCTCGGTCAGGTAGTCGACCAGCGTGAGCGCGAACAGCTCCTCCTTGCCGGCGAAGTGCCGGTAGATGAGCGCCTTGTTGATGCCGACCTTGCGGGCGATGTCCTCGATCTGCGCACCGGTCGAGCCGCGCGCGTCGAACAGCTCCCGGGTGGCCGCGATGATGTCCCGCTCACGGTCGCGCCGGCGCTCCGCCGTGGTGCGGCGGCGCCCGATCGAGACCAGTGACGAGGCCATGTCGCAGATCTTAGCGCGCTGTGTAGCCCAAGGTGCAAACGAGAGTTACACTGACGGGTAACTCCGGTGCCCGGCGTCGCGCCGGCGCCCATCGTCGTACACACGTCTCCGGGAGATGATGATGACCGTGACCGAACCGACCGCCCGCGCGGCGATCTCCGCGGACGTGATGGCGCTGGCCGGCGACCTGGCCGCGGAGCGGTCGAAGCCTGAATGGAAGACGTTCTCCCTCGACCTCAACGACGAGCAGAAGGAGATCCGCGCCTGGGCGCACGACTTCGCCGAGAACGTGATCCGTCCGGCGGCGCCGGAGTGGGACGAGAAGGAGCAGACGCCGTGGCCGGTGATCCAGGAGGCCGCGAAGATCGGGCTGTACGGGCTGGACGCGAGTGTCAACTTGTTCATCGACCCGTCCGGGCTGCTGCTGCCGCTGGTCAACGAGGAGCTGTTCTGGGGTGACGCCGGCATCGCGATGGCGTTGATGGGCACCGGCCTGGCGAGCTCCGCGATCTTCTCCAACGGCACGCCGGACCAGTGGAACACCTGGCTGCCGCGCTGCTACGGCACCGCCGACGACGTGAAGGTGGCCGCGTTCTGCTCCTCCGAGCCGGGCGCCGGTTCCGACGTGTCCGCGATCCGGACTCGCGCGGTGTACGACTCGACGACGGACGAGTGGGTGATCAACGGGCAGAAGGCGTGGGCTACGAACGGCGGGATCGCCGATGTTCACGTTGTGGTCGCGACCGTGGATCCGTCGCTGGGGAGCAAGGGGCAGGCGGCGTTCGTCGTACCGAAGTCCGAGGTGACGGGTCTCGAGCAGGGCACCAAGCTGCGCAAGCACGGGCTGCGGGCGTCGCACACCGCGGACGTGTTCTTCGACGACGTCCGCATCCCGGGGGCGAACCTGCTCGGCGGCAAGGCGAAGCTGGACGAGCGGATCGCGCGGGCGCGCGAGGGCGGGTCGTCG
>DASXRB010000974.1:0-1699 GCA_036506875.1 Kribbellaceae bacterium
GCGGCTTCCCCGGCACACCGCGGCCCGGGACGGTCGGGCAGCGGCTGCCCTACCAGCCCGTGAAGGCGGTGCGGGTGGCCGGCGACGGCACCTGGGAGGACCTGCCGGCCGGCGAGACCGGCACGCTGGTGATCAGCGGCCCTACGGTCTTCCCCGGCTACGTCGTCGGCCGCGGCGAACACGGCCACGTGCTGGACGGCCTGGGCAAGCTGGTCGACGGCTGGCTGGACACCGGCGACCTCGCCGCGGTCGACGAGGACGGCTTCGTCCGCCTGGCCGGCCGCGCCAAGGACCTGATCATCCGGGGTGGCCACAACATCGACCCGGCGATCGTCGAGGACGCCCTGCTCGCGCATCCGGGCGTCACCGCGGCCGCGGCGGTCGGCCGCCCGGACGTGCACGCCGGTGAGGTGCCGGTCGCCTACGTCACCGTCACCGCGCCGGCCGCGGTGACCGGGCCCGAGCTGGTCGAGTGGGCCGCCGAGCGGGTCGCCGAGCCGGCCGCCGCCCCCAAGGAGGTGGTGGTGCTGGACGCGCTGCCGGTCACCGACGTGGGCAAGCCGTACAAGCTGCCGCTGCGGGCCGACGCCGCCCGCCGCGAACTCAGCCGTGCACTTGACGGGCTCGACCCGGTGCCCGCGGTGTACGCCGCCGTCGACGACGGCTCCTTAGTGGCCACCGTCGAGGTCTGCTCGCTCGCCGACGAGGCCGCCGTCATACCGATTCTCGACCGCTACGCGGTCGCCTGGAAGATCGTGGTGAAGCCATGAACGCCTCCATTGCCTTCGCGGCGCTCGTCGCCGTCATCTTCATCGCGCTCGGTGCGGCGAAGATCCTTGCCGTCCCGCCGATGCAGGCCCGTGCAGCGCACGCCGGCTTCTCGGTCGCCGCCTACCGGCGCATCGGTGTGCTCGAGGTGGCCGGCGCCATCGGCGTGCTGATCGGCCTGATCCGCCCGCTGCTGGGTGGCCTGGCCGGCGCCGGGCTGCTGCTGTTGCTCGCCGGTGCCATGGTCACGCACCTGCGCAACCACGACGGGCCGCGCGAGGTCGCGCCGGCCGTCGTCTGCGTCGTGCTCGTGGCCGGCTACCTGGCCGCCCTGATAGGAACGGCGGGATGAGCACCGTGCCGGTCGTCATCGTCGGGGCCGGTCCGACCGGGCTCACCGCGGCCACGCTGCTGGGACAGTACGGCGTCGAGTGCCTGGTGCTGGACCGGTGGGAGTCGGTCTACCCGCAGCCGCGGGCGGTCCATCTCGACGACGAGATCTACCGCGTGCTGGCCCGGATGGGGGTCGCCGAGCAGTTCGCCGCGATCACCCGCCCGTGCCACGGACTGCGGCTGCTGGACCGGGACATGCGGGTGCTTGCCGAGTTCCGCCGTGGCACCGCGACCGGCCGGCACGGCTACCCCGAGGCGAACATGTTCGACCAGCCGGTGCTGGAGGCGATCCTGCGGGCGAACCTCGACCGGCACGAGACGGTCACCGTCCGCGGCAACAGCGAGGTCACCGGAATCGACCAGGACGGCGCCGGCCGGGTGCGGGTCGAGGTCACCGACCGGGTCACCGGCCGCAGCGACTCGATCCTCGCCGAGTACGTGCTGGGCTGCGACGGCGCCAACAGCCTGACCCGGGCCACCATCGGTGCCTGCCTGCAGGACCTGCACCTGGAGCAGCGCTGGCTGGTCGTCGACGTGG
>DASXRB010000975.1:0-1527 GCA_036506875.1 Kribbellaceae bacterium
GATCGTCCTGATGATGTCGTTGTAGCCGTCGATCATCGCCTGGACCCGGGCCTGTAGCGCGCCCTTGTCGGCGGCCACCACCAGGTCGGTGGTCCCTGACGATGCCTTCAGCGTGATGGTGACGCCGTCGATCACGTCCGAGAACGTGTTCGTCGACCGCGTGAAGCTGCCGATCCCGGCGATGGTGAAGGCGGCGTCGATCCCCGTCTGCGTCGTGGTGACGCCCAGGGTCGTTCCGTCGTTCACCATCACGATGTCGTTGGCGGCGCCGGTGGCGGTGCTGGCGAGCGTCAGCTTGAACGCCGGAGACGCCGTCGTCCCCAGGTTCACCGCCGTCGCCTGCACGCCGGCGCTGGCGTCGTTGATGGCCTTCACCAGATCGTTCAGCGTCGTGCTCGCGGTCAACGCCACGCTGACGACGGCACCGGTCGGACCGAGCCGGAACTCGAACGTGCCCGGGCCGGACGCCACCGTCGAGGTCAAGGCGGAGACGGTGCTCGCCGCGCTGGCGATGGCGTTCCTCGCCAGGGCCGAGGTGGTCAGCGTGAACGTCCCCTGGGTGTTCCCGGCCGCCGCGCTCGCCGTGGCCACGGAGTCCACCGACGACGTCGCGCCCCGGGGCAAGACGGCATCGGGGTTGCTGAGCGCGGCCACGCGGGTCTTGAGCGTGAGCAGCTTGGCGTTCAGGTCCTTGAAGGCGGTGGCCTGGGCCTGCAGCTTGACCTTGCGGGTCTCGAACAGGGTGATGGGCTGGCGCTCGACGGCCAGCAGCTTGGAGATCAGCTGCTCGGTGTCGATCCCGGTGGCCAGGCCGCCGATCGGAAGGGTTGCCATGTAGTATTCATCGTCAAACGGCGCGGCGGGCATGAGCGCCTTTTCGCGCCCATGCCCGCCACGTCGTCACTGTCCTATCCCTGCGTCTCTGTTGCGGTATTACTGGTTGCGCAGCAGCTCCAGGACCGACGCGGGCGCGGAGTTCGCCTGCGCCAGCACCGAGAGGCCGGCCGACCTCAGGATCTGGGACTTCGAGAGGTTGGCCGTCTCCGCCGCGAAGTCGGCGTCGAGGATACGGCTGCGGAAGTCCGCGAGCTTCTCCTGGACCACCTGCAGGTTGGCGATCGTCGACGCCAGCCGGTTCTGGATGGCGCCCAGGCTCGCACGCTGGGAGTTGATCGTCTCGATGATGCTGTCGGACACCAGCAAGGCACTGTTGGCGCCGGAGACCGTCGCCACGGTCAGGCTCTGCAGCGTCGAGGCCGCCGCGCTGGTCAGGCCTTCGCCGGCGACCTGGTCGGCGTTCGTGAAGGTCGAGGTCAGGTTGCCGCCCGCCTGAAGGGAGATGCCGCCGCGGGCGATCGTGCCGGCCGTCGTCGGGGCCGTGGTGAAGCCGAACACCTCACCCGAGATCGTGTTGGCGCCCGTGCCGGCCGAGGTCTGGACCGAGATGTTGCGACCGTCGGCCGCGGTGAGGGCGACGTCCGCCGCGCCGGCGCCCACGGCCGCCGTGACGCCGCTGACCTGCGAGTT
>DASXRB010000976.1:0-2386 GCA_036506875.1 Kribbellaceae bacterium
CGCCTCCGACGTGAAGGGCCGGGACGTGGCGCAGCTGAACCACGACCTGGTCGCGCTGGGGTACCTCGATGCCACCGACGTGGACGCGGCCTGGAACGAGCTCAACTGGGCCACCCGGCTCGGGGTGGAGCAGCTGCAGGACCACCTCGGGGTGGAGCAGGACGGCAGGCTCGACCTGGGGGAGGTGGTGTTCCTGCCGACCGCGGCGCGGGTCACCAGTCTCCGGGCCGGTCTCGGCGCACCCGCGGCCGGGCCGGTGCTGCAGGCGAGCTCGACGGTCCACACCGTGACGGTCGCCCTGGCCACGGACCTGCGGTCGACGGTGAAGAAGGGCGACCGGGTCACCGTCACGCTGCCGGACGGCACCACCACCCCCGGCGGGGTCACATCGATCGGCCGGGTCGCCAGCATCCCGTCAAACAACCCCGGTGGCCAGGTCGGCTCCGAGTCCGGGCCGACCGTGCCGGCGCACATCCGGCTCACCCATCCCAGGGCCGCCGGGAGCCTGGACCAGACCCCGGTGCAGGTGGAGATCACCGATCAGACGGTGCGCAACGTCCTGGCGGTGGATGTGACAGCGCTGTTGGCGCGCGCCGGCGGCGGGTACGCCGTGGAGATCGTCGACGACGACGGCACCCACCATCTGCTGCTGGTGAGGCCGGGACTGTTCGACGACGCGGAAGGGCTGGTGCAGGTGTCCGGGTCGGGGCTGCGGGCCGGGCAACACGTGGTGGTGGCGGGCGAATGAGCGGCGCGACGACCACCGCACCCCGCGACGCCGCGGTCGTGCTGGAGGCCGACCAGATCTCCAAGGTCTACCCCTCCGAGCCGCTCGTCACGGCGCTGCGGGACGTGAGCCTGACCGTGAGCGCCGGGGAGTTCGTGGCGGTGCTGGGCCCGTCCGGCTCGGGCAAGACCACGCTGCTGCACATCATGGGCAGCCTGGACCGGCCCACCACCGGCACCGTCAAGATCACCGGCCTAGACCTCGCGGGTCTCTCGGACCGGCAACTCGCCGCGTTGCGCGCCAGCCGGGTCGGCTTCGTGTTCCAGCAGGTCTTCCTCGCCGAGCACGCCACCCTGCTCGACAACGTCGCCGACGGGCTGCTGTACGCCGGCGTACCGATCCGGAAGCGGCGGCAACGCGCCACCGCGGCGCTCGCCGCGGTCGGACTGCCGGACCGGTTGCACGCGCGGCCGACCCAGCTCTCGGGCGGACAGCGGCAGCGGGTGGCCATCGCTCGCGCCCTGGTGGGGCACCCGGCCATCGTGCTGGCCGACGAACCCACCGGCAACCTCGACCAGGCCACCGGCCAGGCCCTGCTCGAGCTGCTCGACGAGCTCCACGCCGCCGGTACAACGATCGTGGTGATCACCCACGACGAGCACATCGCGGCACGCATGCCCCGCGGGATCGAGATGCTCGATGGACGCATCGTCACCAACAGCGTCGACCCGAGGCTCGGAGCAGGAGAACCGTGATGACCACGACCGCCCTGCCCACTCCGGTGCGGATGCGCCCGGCGGACCTGGCGCGGCTCGCGACCGTAGGCATCCGCACCCGCAAGCTCCGCGCCGCCCTCTCCGCGCTCGGCATCGCCATCGGCGTGGCCGCGACCGTCGCCGTGCTCGGCCTGTCCGCCTCCTCACAAGCCCAGCTGCTGGACGAGATCGACCGGTTGGGCACCAACCTGCTCACCGTCGCCAACGGCCAGACCATGACCGGAGAGACCGCGGAGCTTCCGCTCGCCGCACCGGGCATGATCTCGCGCATCGGGCCGGTCACCACCGTCGACGACACCGGCGCCGTCACCGGCGTGAACACCTTCCGGAGCCCGTACACCCCCACGATCAACACCAACGCACTGTCGGTGCAGGCCACCAGCCTGACCCTGCCGCAGACCGTCGGCACCCCGGTGGCGCAGGGGCGCTTCCTCAACCCCGCCACCGCCCGCGAGCCGGTCGCCGTCCTGGGCGCCGCCGCCGCTTCGCGCATGGGCATCGACCGCCTCTGGCCCGGCGAGCGGATCTGGCTCGTCGGCCACAACGGCGGGCAGTGGTTCTACCTAGCCGGCATCCTCCGGCCCGCCGTACTCGCCCCCGAGATCGACTCCGCCGTCCTCGTCGGATTCCCCGCCGCGGAGAAGTACCTCGGCCTAGACGGCCACCCCTCCCAGATCTACCTGCGTGCCGACACCCACCAGGTCGTCGCCGTCCACGACCTCCTCGCCGCCACCGCCAACCCCGAGAACCCCGGCTACGTCACCGTCGCGCGACCCTCCGACGCGCTGGTGGCCCGCGCCGCCGCCGAAGGCACGCTCAACAGCCTCTTCGTCGGCCTCGGCGCGGTCTCGCTGCTCGTCGGCGCTATCGGCGTCGGCAACAT
>DASXRB010000977.1:0-3965 GCA_036506875.1 Kribbellaceae bacterium
GTACGACGATCTGAACCCTGGTGTCCTGCGGACGTCGTACCGGATCCGCGAGGCTGGGTGAGGTCAAGGTCTCCATGCCATCGATGCTGGAGACCCGCCCTGGAACGACAGTGCGAGCGACCTGGGAGTTGGCTGGGAACCTCAGATCCGGTCGGTCAGGACGACGAAGGTGAAGTACAAGGCGCCGACGAGGGTGCCGATGTGCGCCAGCATGGACAGCCCGGCCCCTCGGCCCCAGGCATCGGTCGCCTTCTGACCGGAGTGCCGCCCGCCGCTCGGCAGCCAGCGCATCAGCAGCGCCAGCCCGGCCAGCGTGAGGACCCACCACCCGGCCAGCCCGCCGTACACCAGGGCCCGCCTGTCGGTGACCAGACCCGCGACCCACAGGCCCAGGGTGAGCACACCGACGACGGTGTGCAGGTTGAGCACCAGGCGGTTCACCGCGCTGACCCCGCTGCTGTGCTCGTCCTCGCCGCCCAGTCGCACCCGCGTGAGCAGCACGACGACAGCTCCCAGCGCCGTCAGCATCCACGTGAGGTTCGACCAGACCATGGACCTGATTTACCGCATGTGACGGCCGGGGTCATCCGCTACGGGATGTGACGCGTGTCGCCGCGGGGTTCTGACGATCACAGAATGTCGCCGGGCGTGTACGACGCCGCCTCCGGATGGCGCTTCGCCAGCTCGTCGACGCGTCGTACCACCTCGTTGACCTGGGCAACGGCCGCGCCGGTGAACGACAGCGGCTCGCCGACGACCTGCTCGATCTGGTCCGCGGTCAGCCCGAGCCGGCCGTCCTCGCCGAGCCGCCGGAACAGGTCGTTGCCGGAGGCACCCTGCCGCTGCTCGAGCGCGACCGCGACGGCGTGCTTCTTGATCACCTCGTGCGCGGTCTCCCGGCCGACGCCGCCCTTGACCGCCGCCATCAGGATCTTGGTGGTGGTGAGGAACGGCAGGTACCGCTCCAGCTCGCGCTCGACCACCGCCGGATACACCCCGAACTCGTCCAGCACGGTCAGGAACGTCTCGAACAGCCCGTCGAGGGCGAAGAACGCGTCCGGCAGCGCGACGCGTCGTACGACGGAGCAGAACACGTCGCCCTCGTTCCACTGCGCTCCGGCCAGCTCACCGGCCATCGACGCGTACCCGCGCAGGATCACCGCCAGGCCGTTGACCCGCTCGCAGGACCGGGTGTTCATCTTGTGCGGCATGGCCGACGAGCCGACCTGGCCCTCCTTGAAGCCCTCCGTGACCAGCTCGTGCCCGGCCATCAGCCGGATCGTGGTGGCCAGGCTCGACGGCCCGGCGGCCAGCTGCACCAGCGCGCTGAGCGCGTCGAAGTCCAGCGACCGCGGGTAGACCTGTCCGACGCTGGTGAACACCCGCTGGAAGCCGAGGTGCTCGGCGACCCGTCGCTCCAGCTCGGCCAGCTTCTCGTCGGAGCCGAGCAGGTCCAGCATGTCCTGCGCGGTGCCGACGGGGCCCTTGATGCCGCGCAGCGGGTACCGCTCGATCAGGTCCTCGACCCGCTCGATCGCGACCAGCAGCTCCTCGGCCGCGGACGCGAACCGCTTGCCGAGCGTGGTGGCCTGCGCGGCGACGTTGTGCGATCGGCCGGTCAGCACCAGCGCCGCGTGGTCGGCCGCGAGCTTGGCCAGCCTGGCGGCGGTGGCCACGGCCCGGTCGCGGACGAGCTCGAGACCCGCGCGGATCTGGAGCTGCTCGACGTTCTCGGTCAGGTCGCGGCTGGTCATGCCCTTGTGCACGTGCTCCCCCGCCAGAACAGAGCCGGCGAGGGCGTTGAACTCCTCGATGCGCGCCTTCACGTCGTGCCGGGTGACGCGTTCGCGGGCCGCGATCGAGTCCAGGTCGACGGTGCTGACGACCGCGTCGTACGCCTCGATCACGCCGTCCGGGACGTCGACGCCGAGGTCCCTCTGCGCGGCCAGCACCGCGAGCCACAGCCGCCGTTCGAGCACGATCTTGTGCTCCGCCGACCACAGCTCGGCCATCTGGCGGCTGGCGTAGCGGGCGGCGAGGACGTCGGGGATCACGGGCTTGGCATCAGCTGGCACGGGCCCCATTGTCCCGCATCCGCCCGCGCGCCCGGACGGTCAGGGGACCGGGTAGCTGTCGACCACCGAGCCGTCGGCGCCGTACCCGACCACGCGGTCCGGCTTGGTCACGCCGGCCGGCAGCCAGGACCGCAGTGCGTAGACGCCGTAGAACGCCTTCGACTCGGTGAGCTTGCGGGCGCCGGCGAACATCGCGTACCGGACCGCGTCGTTGCGGACCACGCCGCCGCCGCCCCAGTACTGCCGGCCCGCGCGCTCGGACCCGAGCCAGTGCACGCGGACCCACCCGGTGCCGGTGCGCAGCAGCCGCACCGACGCCCCCTGGATCGCGACCGGCCCGGACCGGGTGGCACCCGGATCGTCGGTGTCGCAGAACAGCACCGCGGTCCGGTCGTTCGACCACAGCGCCGCCGTGAACCCGCCGTCGGGTGTCTCCTGCTTCGCCGACGTCCAGCTGGTGAGGTTCATCCACGCGAGCCGTCCGCACGCCTCGCGGACATCCTTCGGCGGGGTGCCGTACGACGGGGCCGCGGGGCCGGGCACCGAGCAGTACCGGGTCTGGCCGCCGGGCAGCCGGATCTTCAGCAGATCGGTCACGTACACGCCGGCCTGCTGTGACGGATCCGGCACCGGCGTGCCGGCCGCGCCGTACTCGGCCTGCATGCGGGCCGCGCAGCGTTGCTCCGCCGTCGCGAGGCTGAGCTTGCGGATCACCTCGGCCCCGCTGGTCTGCGCCGCGCTCTGCGGCGGCCGCGTCCCGGCCGTCGCCGTGCCCGGCGAGCTCGGCCGGCTGGTGGTCACCGGGGTGCTCGACGCCGCGGAGGACGTCGGCCTCGGTGTCGCCGGCTGCGTCGGGGTCTGGGCCGGTGGCACCGGGCCATCGGCCAGTTCGCGCGGTAGCTGGCTGACCATCAGGAGGACGGCCACCGCGGCGACACCGCCGCCGACCGCGACTCCCGCGTTGCGGGCCCGGAGCTTGCGCTTCCCCCGTGCCAGCAAGGCCCGCGCGTCGAGCTGGTCGCGCCGCGAGTCGTCCGCAGCCGCCTCGAACAGCTCCTTGATGTCGGGGCTCATGCCGTGTCACCTCCCACCAGGTCCAGTGCTACCCCGGCCCGTTCGAATGTCGCCTTCAGCAACTCAAGTCCGCGTGAGGTCTGGCTCTTCACCGTGCCGGTGGTGACGCCGAGCATCCGGGCGGTCTCCTCGACCGACAGGTCGTCGAAGTACCGCAGCACCACGCAGGCCCGCGCCCTCGCCGGCAGCTCGCGCAGCCCGTCGACCACCACCGCACGCATGTCGGACTGCCCGACCGCGTCATGCGAGTCCGGCAGGTCCGGGACCTCCCCGGACGTGCTGCGCAACCGCGCGCCGCGCCGGCCCGCGTCGATGGCCACGTTGACGACGGTCCGCCGGGCGTACGCGTGCACGCCCTCGGACCGCGCCACCCGCGGCCACGCCACGTACAGCTTCAGCAGGGCGTCCTGCACCAGGTCCTCGGCCTGCTCCCAGTCGCCGCAGACCAGGTACGCCGTCCGCCGCAGGCCGCGACTGGCGGCGTCGACGAACTCGACGTACGCTTCGTCGTCACGGCGCGGCATGCAGACCTCCCGCTGTCATCACACCCCATCTAACGCGTGAGAGCAGCGGGAGGTTGGAATGTCACCGCAGTTCTGGAACACGACACCGCCCCTCGCGTCGTACGCCGTGACCATCGCGCCGGACACCCGGACTACGCTTGCCTGCGGCGGCCAGGCAGCGTCCGAGGAGAGTCGATGACCAGCGAACCCGGCCGGTCGGTGCGATCGTGATCGTGCGTCGCCGGCGCGGATCCGCGGCGGACTTCCACGCGCTCGAGATCCCCGCGGCGCTGGACGAAGCCGAGGCGTGGCT
>DASXRB010000978.1:0-1842 GCA_036506875.1 Kribbellaceae bacterium
GACGGCCTCGTCGTAGGCGACGAGGTCGATCTTGTTCACCGCGAGCAGCACGTGCGGGACCCGCAGCAGGCCGGCGACCGCGAGGTGCCGGCGCGTCTGCTCCAGGACGCCGTTGCGGGCGTCGACCAGGATGATCACCACGTCCGCGGTGGAGGCGCCGGTCACGGTGTTGCGGGTGTACTGCACGTGGCCGGGGCAGTCGGCGAGCACGAAGCTGCGCTTGTCGGTGGCGAAGTACCGGTACGCGACGTCGATCGTGATGCCCTGCTCGCGCTCTGCCCGCAAGCCGTCGGTGAGCAGCGCGAAGTCGAAGTCGCCGGAACCGCGGGTCTTCGAGACGTGCGCCACGTGCGCGATCTGGTCGGCCAGGATCGCCTTGCAGTCGTGCAACAGCCGGCCCACCAGGGTGGACTTGCCGTCGTCGACCGAGCCGGCCGTCGCCAGCCGCAACAGTGTGTGCGTCATCAGAAGTAGCCCTCCCGCTTGCGGTCCTCCATCGCGGCCTCGCTGACCCGGTCGTCGGCACGTGTCGCGCCGCGCTCGGTCAGCTCGCTCGCGGCCACCTCGACGATCACGTCGGCCGGGGTGGCCGCGTCGCTCAGCACCGCGCCGGTGCACGACATGTCGCCGACCGTCCGGTAGCGGACCTGGCGCGTGGTCACCGTCTCCCCGTCGCGCGGCTGCGAGTAGGGGCCTACTGCGAGCAGCATCCCGTCGCGCTCGAACACCTCGCGCCGGTGCGCGTAGTAGATGCCCGGCAGCTCGATACCCTCGCGCTCGATGTAGTGCCACACGTCGAGCTCGGTCCAGTTCGACAGCGGGAACACCCGGACGTGCTCACCCGGCCGGTGCCTCCCGTTGTAGAGCGACCACAGCTCCGGGCGCTGGTTGCGCGGGTCCCACTGCCCGAACTCGTCGCGCAGGCTGAAGATCCGCTCCTTGGCCCGGGCCCGCTCCTCGTCACGCCGGCCGCCGCCGAAGACCGCGTCGAACCGGTTGTCGTTGATCGCGTCCAGCAGCGGCACGGTCTGCAGCGGGTTCCGGGTGCCGTCGGCGCGCTCGCGCAGCCGGCCGTCGGCGATGTAGTCCTCGACGCTGGCCACGACCAGGTCGAGGCCCACCTCGCCGGCCACGCGGTCGCGGTAGGCGAGCACCTCGTCGAAGTTGTGGCCGGTGTCGACGTGCAGCAGCGTGAACGGCGGCTTGCCGGGCGCGAACGCCTTGCGCGCCAGGTGCAGCATCACGATCGAGTCCTTGCCGCCGGAGAACAGCAGCACCGGCCGCTCGAACTCCGCCGCGACCTCACGGAAGACGAACAAGGACTCGCTCTCGAGTGCGTCCAGCTCACTCACCCGTGTGGTCGTCATGCGTGCAACCCGCATTCGATCTTGGCCAGGCCCGCCCAGCGGCCGCTGCGCGGGTCCTCGCCGGGGGCGACCCGCCGGGTGCACGGCTCGCAGCCGATCGACGGGTAGCCGTCGTACTGCAGCGGGTTCACGAGCACGCCGTTCTCGGCGATGAAGCTGTCCAGGTCGTCCTGGGTCCAGGGCGCGAGCGGGTTGAGCTTGACCATGTTCCGCTTCGCGTCGTACTCGACGACCGGGGTGTCGGCGCGCGTCGGTGACTCCTCACGGCGGACGCCGGTCACCCACGCGTCGTACCCGGCGAGTGCCTTGTTGAGCGGCGCCACCTTGCGCAGCGCGCAGCACTTGTCGGGGTCGCGCGCGAACAGGTCCTTGCCGTACGTCGCGTCCTGCTCGGCCACCGTCTGCTCGGGCAGCACGTTGATCAGGTTGACGTTCAGCGTCGCCGCCACCGCGTCGCGGGTGCCGATCGTCTCGA
>DASXRB010000979.1:0-3805 GCA_036506875.1 Kribbellaceae bacterium
ACGACCGATGCTCGCCAAGGTGATCGCCCACGGCGCCACCCGCGCCGAGGCGGCGCGGCGGCTGGCGCGAGCGCTCGCCCACGCCCGGCTGCACGGCGTGACGACCAACCGCGACCTGCTCGTCGGGATCCTGCGCGAGCCGGAGTTCCTGGCGGGGCGCACCGACACCGGCTACCTCTCCCGGCACGACCCGGCGATGCTCGGCACACCCGACCCCGCGGTGGTCGCGCTGCACGCAGCCGCAGCAGCCGTCACCGCCCAGGCCGCGAACCGCGCCCGCGCCACCGTGCTGCGCACCGTGCCGTCGGGCTGGCGCAACGGGATCAGCCCGCCCCAACGGATCGGCTATACCTGCGGCGAGCGCACGATCGAGGTGGCCTACCGGTTCGACCGGGACCGCCTGGTAGTCGAGGTCGACGGCGCGGCGCTGCCGGAACTGCACGCCCTGGAGGTGACGCCCGACCGGGTCGACCTCGAGGTCGGCCCCGCGGGTGGCGGCACGGGGGGTGGCGGCCCAGTGCGCCGGGAGATCAGCGTGCACCGCGTCGCCCACTGGTCCTACGTGGACAGTCCGCTCGGCTCCAGCACGTTGGCGGAACAACCGCGCTTCCCCGACCCGGCCGCCACGCAGCATGCCAGCTCGCTGCTCGCGCCGATGCCGGGCGCGGTGGTCCGGGTGCTCGCCGAGCCGGGCGCATCCGTCACCGCCGGGCAGGCGCTGATCGTGCTGGAGGCGATGAAGATGGAACACACGGTCTCCGCCACGTTCGACGGCGTCATCGCCGAGGTCGCTGTCGTCGCCGGCGACCAGGTCGACAGCGGCCAGGTGCTGGTCGTGCTGGACGAGTCATGACCGTGTCGATGGATGCGCTGGCCGACGACCTCCATGCGGAGTCTGCCGACCTGCGCGCCGTCCTGGCGTCGCTTGCGGAGGACGACTGGCGCCGGGCGACCCCGGCTGCCGGCTGGACGATCATCGACCAGATCACCCACCTGGCCTATTTCGACGACGTCGCGGTGGAGTCGGCCGCCCAGCCGGAGCTCTTCCGAGCACGGTTGCAGCGCGTCGCGGCCGAGGGCGGTGTCGATCCCGACCGGATCGCCGCCGACTACCGCCACCTGACCGGCGCCGACGTGATCGGCTGGTTCGACGAGTCCCGCGCGCGCCTGATCGCAGTGTTCCGTGACCTCGACCCCGGTGTGCGGGTGCCGTGGTTCGGCCCGGCGATGAGCGCGGCGTCGTTGCTGACCGCGCGGATCATGGAGACCTGGGCGCACGGTCAGGACGTCTGCGACACCATCGCAGTCCGCCGGGTGCCGACCGGCCGTCTGCGACATGTCGCGCACCTCGGCGTGCTCGCCCGGCCGTACAGCTTCGCCGTCCGCGGGCGGCAGGCGCCGCTCGCACCGATCCGCGTCGAGCTGGCCGCTCCGGACGGGACCGCGTGGACCTGGGGTCCGGCCGACGCGGCGGACCGGGTCTGCGGGCCCGCGCAGGACTTCTGCCTCGCCGTCACCCAGCGCCGGCACCGCGACGACACCGCACTCCAGATCACCGGGCCGGCCGCCGAGGAATGGATGGCGATCGCGCAGGCCTTCGCCGGGCCGGCCGGCGCGGGGCGTGCACCCGGCCGGTTCGCGGCGGAGACAGGATGACTCAGCCGGTGCGGATCGCGAACCTCGCTCTGGGGACGAGGGCGGAATGCGAACATTGGGCTGTGGACCCGCGAAAACGCCGGCTATGCGCGGATGTCGGCCTACCTCGTGTGCCGGTGACGCTGGTGCCGGTCGCGCGCGATGAACACTGAACCGGCCGCCGGTGCGGCGCCGCAGCGGATCCGTGACCCGGCGCGCCGGGAGCGGATTCTCGCGGCCGCCGCCAAGTTGATCGGGGAGCGGGGCTATCACGCGGTCGGGTTGGCCGACATCGGCGCGGCGGCCGGCATCGTCGGCTCCGGGATCTACCGGCACTTCGACAGCAAGATCGCTGTCCTGGTCGCATTGCTCGACCGCGTCATGGAGCGGCTCCTCCATGCCACGGATCGCATCGTGCACGAGGCGCCCGACGACGAGGCCGCGATGGCCGCGCTCGTGCGCGACCACATCGACTTCGCCCTCGACGAGCGGCTGCTCATCCAGCTCTACCAGCGGGAACTCCTCGCTCTGCCCGACGAGGACCGGCGACGGCTGATCCGGGTGCAGCGGCTCTACGTCGAGGAATGGGTGCACGTCCTCACTGGGTTGCGGCCCGGGCTGCCCGACTCGCACGCGCGGAGCCTGGCGCACGCCGCGATCGGTGCCATCCAGTCGGTCGTGTGGTTTACCAGCGGGCTTCCGCGTACCGAGATGACCGAGCTGCTCAAGAGGGCGGCCTTCGGCTGCCTCGGGCTGCCGCTTCCCGACGATCGGCCACCGTCGTCGGACTAGGGAGAGGCGCTAAAGGTCGACGCCAGCTGCGCCGGGGTGAAGGCTTGTTGGTCCCACCGGGCGATGGACGGAGTGCCGGTCATGCCGAAGTACCTGTGGAAGGTCAGCTACACGGTCGACGGTGTCAAGGGTCTGCTGGCCGAGGGCGGCACCGGCCGACGCGACGCGATCCGGAGAGCGGTGGAGAGCGTCGGTGGCTCGGTCGAGGCGTGCTATTACGCCTTTGGCGCAGATGATCTGTTCGTCATCGGCGATGTCCCGGACGAGGTGGCCGCCGCGGCGCTGAGCCTGCGAACCGCGGCCAGCGGCGCCGCGCGCTCGCAGACCACTCTGCTGCTGACGCCGGAACAGATCGACGACGCGGTGCGTGTGGACGCCGATTATCGGCCGCCCGGCGGGTGATGCCACCGCCGACCGTGGCTGAGCTTCGATCGTTCGAGCCGTTGACACGGCCCTGCCTTCGTCCGCACTGTTGCCATACGTCTCAGGCAACCGGGTGGTCGACGTGACGGAGCTCATATTTATAGCCGAGCAGATCGCGGCAGACAAAAGCCAGCTCGCCGAGCATGACGGCGTTTGCGCCCTGCACGCGGAAATGCACGTCCACGCCGTGCGCGCAGAGATCGTGAGCCCGCAGCAGATGCTCGCTCAGAGTTACATCGTCGAGCGCGGCCACATCGACAGAGCGCAGGCTGGAGATGCGGGAGACCAGCTCGCTCTGCCATTCGGGAGGGACGGCCGGCACGAGCTCGAGCACAGGCAATCGCGGGTTAATGTTAATTGCGGTTGACGGTGAATCGGCCGTCGGCTCGGAAGATGGCGCAGTACTTGTGCGCCTGCGTGTGATGATGGCGGCAGGCCAGCACGCCATTGTGGTAATCCGTCGGCCCACCGTCGGCCCAGTGGTTTTTGTGGTGAATGTCGCAATGCTGCGCCGGCACCTCACACCCGGCGTACTGGCAGGTCCGGTCGCGCAACTCGACGGCCCGGCGGATCGCGATCGGCCACACCCGGGTCTTGCGCCCGATGTCCAGCACCTCACCCGCACTGTTCAATACCGCGGGAATCACACTGCAATCGCAGGCCAGCACGCGGGCGTCGGCGGCGCTGATCGGCCCCACCCAGTTCAGGTGTGCCGGCTCCGCGCCCAGTTGCCCGACCAGCGATTCGTAGGACAGGGTGACCAGCAGGTGCGGTTTCTCCCCGTTCACCTCCGGCAGCCCACCACCGTCCAACGAACGCCGGCACAACTCGGTGAGGGCGTCGGCGCGGCGTTGCCCGGCGGTGCGCGCGTCGTCGTCGCGGGGTGGGTCGGTCAGCGCGTCCACCGCGGCCAGCACGGTGGCGCCGCTGGCCGGGTCGAGCAGGCCCTGGATGG
>DASXRB010000980.1:0-7335 GCA_036506875.1 Kribbellaceae bacterium
GCCAGAACGCCTGGTGGGTGTACCGGCCGGCGACGACCGCGACGTCGTGCGCGGCGAACTTCTTGGCCAGCCAGCCGAGCTTGTTCCAGTTCATCATCCCGTCGAAGTAGACGCGGTAGCGCTCGTTGCGCACACCCGGGGTTCCGTCCGCGAGCCGCCGCTCGATCTCGTCCTTCACCGCGGCGAAGTAGTCCACCAGCGCCTGGCCGGCCGGCAGGAAGTTGATGTGCGCGATGCTCGCGATCCAGTCCCAGTACGTCGCCGGCGTCGGTGCCGCCTTGCACAGCGCCATCGCCTCCCGGCGCAGCTCCGAGGCGCGCTTGATGTAGGCCATGTTCTGCCGCAGCGCGTCCCAGTCGAACGGCCGGCCGGTCACGGTCTCGATGAACGCGATCAGCTGGTGCAGCTGGTCGGCGACGTGCCGCGACGCCTGCTCCCACTCCTCGCCGGCCAGGTAGCCCGCGTCGGGCTTGTTGCCCCACAGGAACGGCATCGAGACGTTGAAGATCGGCACCTCCTTGCCGAACACCCGGAACGAGATGTCATCCCACTGCTGTCCGGTGCTGCATCCCGCATAGGCGTTGACGAAGAAATCCGGCATCGGCAGCCGGCTGGCGAGCTCCTGCTGATCGACCAGCCCGACGACGCCGGTGTGGTCCTCGTTGCGGCTCTGCCGCGTGAGCACCGCACAGCCGAGGTGGGTCCGCGCATACGAGCAGAGCTCTCCGATGTAGCCGTACTCCTGGCCGGCGAGCTGGGCCGGTCCCTCCAGGTGCTGCGCGGCCAGCCTGGCCGAGAAGGCCTCACCGTGGCACCAGACCAGGCCCGCCGCCTGGAAGATCGGGTTGACGGCCGAGCCGTTGTACCAGACCACCTGCTCGCCGCGTTCGCGCGCGGTGAACACGCCGTCCCAGTAGTCGGCGACCATCCGGCCACCGGCCTTGGTGATGCCCAGCCGGTTCGAGCTGTCCATGACTGCGGTGCTCATAGGGTCCCTTCCTTCAGGAGCTGACGAGCTGGGTACGGCGGATGCGTTCGAGGAGCGCCTCGACGCGGGTGCGGACCGACTCGACGGGAATGCCCTCGTGCTCGGTCTCGATCAGCAGGTGCGGGACACCCCGCTCGGTCAGCCGCCTGCGCAGCTCGGGGTAGTAGAGCATGTGCGGCTCACAGAACTTGGCCATCAGCACGATCACGCCCTGAGCACCGCTCGCCTCGACCGACTGAAGCAGGTGGTCCTCCCAGTCCGCGCCGTGCTTGACCCGCGTCGGGCACGGGACGTTGACGTCGCGCTGCAGGTACCAGTCCGCGAGGGCCGCGACCGGGTCGATGCCCTCGGCGACATCGGTCGAGATGTAGCGGGTGCCGTGGTACAGGTCGTCGTCCACCACGACGGCACCGCAGTCCTCGATGGCCTGCAGCAGCTCGGGTCTCGGCGCATGGCAGAAGTGGCCGGACAGGTGCAGCCGGACGCGGTCGTCCCGCGGCGTCGCCGAGGCCTCGGACACGATCCGGCGGAGCAGGGCGGTGTGCTCGGCCTTGTCCATGACCATGCTGGACTTCACCAGGATCTGCAGGTCCGAGGAGCTGAAGCCGGCGTCGCCGGACCGCCGCGCCTCGAACAACGAGCGCAGCAGCCGACGGTTCTCGTTGAAGACCGCGATGCTTGCGGCGAGCGCCCCGGTAGTGATCGGCGCACCCGCGAAGGCACCCATCTCGTCCACGAACGAGCGCATCTTCTGCCGCACCGCGTCGGCCGTCCAGGCCTCGCCCAGTGAGGGCTCCAGCTGGCCGAAGTACATCGGCTTGCCGGGCGACTCCGCACGCACCACGTCGACCGCACCCAGCAGCTGGATGCAGTGGTCGGCGAGGAAGAAGCCGTCGTAGATGTCCAGCCGTCCCTTGGCCGCCTGATCCGCGAGGTTCCTGGTGTATCCGCAGTAGAACTCGGCCAGCAGGTTGCGTCCCTCGCTGTCGGGCTCGCGGTTCTCCTGGATCACGACCGGGAGGGCACCCGAGGCGTGCGCGATCTCGGCCGGGAAGTTCATCGGGAAGGCGCCGACCGCCTTGCCGCCCGTGCGCTGCTTCCACCGCACGACATAGGCGTCCGGGTCGTCGGCGACCTCCGCGAGCACCGCGAGTGGGTCCGGCATGTGCCACCTGCCTTTTCGGTCAGACCAATACCTCAGGTCTACCCCAATGTTGCACAGATGACAATACTGAGTGGCGAGAAATGTATAGCTTACCTGCTCGGCTCGGACTCCTTCATCAGCTCGCGCCAGCGTTGCCAGGCCGCCTCCGACCACTGCTCGCGCCGGGTCCGGAAGAGCTCGGCCGCCTCGTGGCCCACCCAGTCCGGCAGCAGTTCCCCCGGCAGCTGCGGATCCAGCCGCAGGAACCGCTGCAGCAGGTTGCGCAGCTCGAGGTGGCGTAGCAGCACGTCGTCGCCGGCCGCCGGACGGTGGTCGGAGTACGCCGCCAGCAGAGCGTCGTACCGTCCGGCGAGCTCGGCCAGGTTCCACGCGCGGGCGACGATCTGCTCGTCGCTCATCCCGACGTCCGCGGTCCTGCCGATGAAGCTGATCGCTGTGTCCGTGAGTCCGAACCGGGCGACGAGGGCGCGCAGCTCGTCCTCGGACTCCACGTGCGGGGTGAGCCACAGACCCGGGGTCGGGTTGCCCATCCGTAGCCAGGTCAGCCCGCCGTACAGCTGCTTGCGCGTGGTGCGCTCGTTCTGCGGGAGCGACACCAGGAGCACCAGCCAGCGGCCGTCCCACGGCACCGGCTTGTCGAGGAACTCGGCCGATCGCCGGTGGCCGTCCGCCACGACCTCGCGGCCGGCCGGGGTCAGCCGCCAGCGCACCGCGCGGCCGCACCGTTCGCTCTCGATCCAGCCCGCGGCCGCGGAGCGCGCGATCGCCTGCCGGGCGGCGTGGCTCTCGACTCCGAGGCCGGCGAGCACCTTCAGCAGCGCCGTGGTCCACAGCGCATCGTCATGGGGATAGCCGAACTCGCCCAGCACGGTGAGCAGCAGCGACCGTGCGCTGGCGGGCGGTAGCGGCGAGTGCGGAGCGTCCACCCCGTCATCCTCGCCGACCGGAACCGCAAGGGTGTCGCCGACGCGCGGTCAGCCGAAGTCCGGCGGGCGCTTCGCGATGAAGGCGCGGATGCCCTCGGCCGCCTCGCCGTCCACGAACAGTCCCTGTTCTTCGCGGGCCTCGAACCGCAGGCCCTCCTCGAGCGGCAGCTCGTCGGCGGCCTCCACAGAGCGGACCACAGCCAGCTGCGCCGGCAGCGAGGAGGTCACCAGCTCCGCGGCGAGCGCGAGCGCCTCCTTGACGACGTCGCCGTCGGTGAGCCGGTCCACCAGGCCGATCGCCAGCGCCTCGTCCGCCGGCACCTGCCGGGCCGTGAGCATGATGTCCAGCGCGCGGCCGCGTCCCACCAGCCTGGGCAGCCGCTGGGTGCCCCCGGCTCCGGGGATCAGGCCGAGCTTCACCTCGGGAAGGCCGAACCTCCCCCGCGGTCCGCTCACCCGCAGCGTGCACGCCAGCGCCAGTTCCAGCCCGCCGCCGAGCGCCAGGCCGTCGACCGCGGCGACCGAGATCCACGGCGCCGCGGCCAGCCGGTCGTCGACCGCGCGCATCTGGTTGCCGTAGGCAAGGAACGAGTCGGCGTCGATCGACGAGAGGTGCTTGATGTCGGCGCCGGCGGCGAAGAAGCCGTCCAGCGCCGAGCACACGACCATCACCTTCACGTCCCCGTCGCGCTCGGCCGCGTCGATCGCGGCGTGCAGGCCGTCGAGGATCGGTACGCCGAGAGCATTGGCCGGCGGCCGGTCCATCGTCACGACCCGGACGCCGGGACTCTCGTCCCGCCAGCTGACCACCTCGGACATCGGTCTCCTTCCGTTCAGGCCATCGTCAGGCCGCCGCTGACCGACAACGTCTGGCCGGTGATGAAGCCGGCGCCGTCGGAGGCGAGGAAGACGACGGCCGGACCGATGTCCTCGGGCGTCCCGAGCCGCTTCATCGGCACCGCCCGGGTCATGCCGGCGATCACCTTCTCCGCCTCGCCCGACCCCTGCGCGAACGTGCGCAGGGCCGGTGTGTCGGTGGGGCCCGGGCAGACCGTGTTGGCGGTGACGCCCTTGGCGGCCACCTCGCGGGCCAGCGTCTTGGTGAACGCGATGATGCCGCCCTTCGCGCCGGAGTACACCGCCTCCAGCGACGAGCCCACCCGGCCGGCGTCCGAGCCGATGTTGATCACCCGGCCGAAGCCGCGCTCGGTCATCCCCGGTAGGACCGCCTTGATCACCCGCAGCGCACCCTTGAAGTTGATGTCGAGGATCTTGTCCCAGAACTCCTCGGTGGTCTTCACGAACGGCATGAAGTCGTCCCAGCCGGCGTTGTTCACCACCACCTCGACCGGGCCGAGCTCGGACTCGACGGTCCGCACCGCCGCCTCGACGGAGTCGGTCCGGGTGACGTCGATCTCGACCGGGATCGCGGTGCCGCCGGACGCGGTGATCTCCTTGGCGGCCTGCTCGGCGGCGGCGAGGTTCAGGTCCGCGACCGCGACCTTGAAGCCGGCCTCTCCTAGGGCCGTCGCGATGCCCTTGCCGATGCCTTGCGCGGCTCCGGTGACGATTGCGACTCTCATGCGTTCTCCTCCTCCTGCGACGGGTGCCACTGCACGGGTCCGGCCACGATGGAGTGGCTCGTGAGCTTGCGGCCGAGCACGGACTGCGCCATCCGGGCGACCTCGATGACGGCGTCCAGGTCGAGGCCGGTCTCGACACCCATCTCGTGGAACATGCTGACCAGGTCCTCGGTGGCGATGTTGCCGGTCGAGCCGGCCGGCACCGGGCAGCCGCCGAGCTCGCCGAAGCTGGACTCGAAGCTGGTGCAGCCGGCCTGCAGCGCGGCGTACGCGTTGGCGAGCCCCTGCCCGCGGGTGTTGTGGAAGTGCGCGGTGACCTCGATGCCGGGCAGCCGCTCGAGCGCGGTGGCGAAGAACTTCGAGGCGTACGCCGGGTTGCACATGCCGGTCGTGTCCCCGAACCCGATCTCGGTCGCGCCCGCCTCCGCGAACTGCTCGGCGAGGCCGAGGACGCGGTCCAGCGGGACCCTGCCCTCGTACGGGCAGCCGAACGAGGTCGCGATCACGGCGCAGAACGTGAGGTCCTCGGCAACGATCCGCTTGCCCATCACCTTGACGTCGGCCATCGTCTCCCCGGCCGACCGGTTGACGTTGCGCTGGTTGTGCGTCTCGGACGCGCTCACGAACAGCGCGACCTCCTCGAACAGGTCACGCACCGCCAAGGCGTTGTCGAGCCCCCGGCTGTTCGGCACCAGCACCATCCTGGCGACGCCGTCCGGCAGGTCGATGCCGCGCAGCACCTCCACGCCGTCCGACAGCTGCGGGATCACGTCCGGGCGCACGAAGCTCGCGACCTCGATGCGGGTGAACCCGGCCCGGCCCAGGGCGTCGATCAGCCTGATCTTGTCCTCGGTCGCGATGGTCTCGGGTTCGTTCTGGAAGCCGTCGCGGGGACCGACCTCCCGGATGTGCACGCTGGTCACGACACGACCTCCAGCTCCGCGAGGCTCCGTTCGAGCCCCTCTCGATGGTGCGGCGCCGCCACCGCGATCAGGCGGCGCGCCCGTTCGGCGACCGTGCGGCCGGTCAGCATCGCGACACCGTGCTCGGTGACGACCGCGTCGACGTCGACGCGTGCCGTGGTCACGACGCCGCCGCGCAACCTCGCGTTGATCGTCGACTCGCCGGCGACCTCCGAGCGCAGCGCGATGACCGATCGGGCGCCGGTCAGCGATGCCGCCCGGCTGAAGTCCACCTGACCGCCGACCGCGCCGATGTGTACGCCGCGCCGCAGCTCGGCACCGACCTGGCCGAGCAGGTCGACCTCGATCGCCGAGTTGATCGACACCAGCGACCTCAGCTGTGAGAGGACAGCCGGCGCATGGGTGTAGCTCGCGGGCCGGAACTCGATCGGGAACTCGTGCAGCCGGTCGTACAGGCTCGTGCTCCCCAGCGCCGCGCCGGTGACGACGAGGCCCGGGTCGATCTCCTTCCGGGCGCCGGTGACGACGCCCTTCTCGACCAGCGCCGCGACCCCGTCGGTGACCATGCCGGTGTGGAACCCGAGGTCGTTGTGGCCCGCGAGCGACTCGAGGACCGCGTTCGGCAGCGCGCCGACACCGAGCTGCAGGGTGTCCCCGTCATCGATCAGACCGGCGACGTTCTCCGCGACGGCGCGGTCGACCGCGTCCGGTTCACGGACAGGTGCCTCGCGCAACGGACGGTCGGTCTCGACGACCGCGGCGAACGCCGACAGCGGGACGCCGTCGGTGCCCTCGGTCCGCGGCATCCGGTGGTTGACCTCGGCAACCAACGTGCGCGTGTACCTCAGCGCGTCGGCGACGTACTCCACGCCGATGCCGAGCGACACCATGCCGTCCGCGTCCGGCGGCGACACCTGGAGCAGCCCGACGTCACACGGCAGCAGGCCGCGCTCGAACATCCGCGGCAGCGCCGAGTAGTGGCACGGTACGACGTCCAGCAGGCCGTGCCGGGACAGCCGGCGCAGCTCCCCCAGGCCGCCGTACGAGAGCACGGTCAGGCCGTCGGGCACGGAGTCCGGCAGGTCGCCGGACAGCCGGTCGTTCCAGGTGAGACCGCAGAAGGCACGGATCGGGCCGATGCCGTCGACCTGTTCCAGCAGCGCGTTGACCAGCGGCTCCGGCTCGGCGCCGCCCTGGCCCCACCACACGCCGTCCCCGGCTCGCACGTACCTGCTGAGATCGATCATGCGCCGACCCGCTGGACGAGAGTCGCCGTGCCGAGGCCGCCGCCGCAGCACATCGTGACCAGGCCGATCTCGGCGTCGCGGCGCTCCAGCTCGGCCAGCAGAGTGCCGAACAGCCGGGAGCCGGTCGCGCCCACCGGGTGGCCCAGGGCGATGGCGCCGCCGTTGACGTTGACGCGGTCCATGTCGGGCTTGAGCTCGCGCTCCCAGGCGAGCACCACCGAGCTGAAGGCCTCGTTGATCTCGATCAGGTCGATGTCGTCGATCGTCATCCCGTTGCGCTCCAGGAGCTTGCGGGTCGCCGGGATTGGCCCGGTGAGCATGATGATCGGGTCGACCCCGACGGTGGTCTGGTCGAGGACGCGAGCCCGCGGCCGCAGCCCGTACCTGTCCGCGCCTGCGGGTGAGGCGAGCACGAGCCCGGCCGCGCCGTCGGCGATCGGCGACGAGGTGCCGGCGGTGATCCGGCCGTGCTCGCGGAAGACGGTCTTCAGCCCGGCCAGCGT
>DASXRB010000981.1:0-4702 GCA_036506875.1 Kribbellaceae bacterium
CGCCGGCGAGCTCCGAACCGGCCAGTACGGCGCCGACCAGCGCACCAGCCTCGTCAGGTGGCGGCGAGGTGCTCGGGCCGGTGGGCGACGTCCCGGTCGGTGGCGGGAAGATCTACGCCGACGCCAAAGTGGTCGTGACGCAGCCCGCGGCGGGGCAGTTCAAGGGTTTCAGTGCGGTCTGCACCCACAACGGCTGTATCCTTGCCGATGTCGCCGGGGGGACGATCAACTGCGGCTGCCACGGCAGCAAGTTCAAGATCGCCGACGGATCCGTAGCGAACGGTCCCGCGAGCAGCCCGCTCGCGTCGGTCCGGGTGACAGTGAAGGGGAACCAGATTCTCGGTCCCGCCTGAGGCGGGTCTGAGGCCTGCCGCTCGGGAGGGAGCGGCAGTCCGGCCGGCGGTTGGTCTGGGCGGGCTACCCGTCGGCTGCTCGGGGTACCCGGTGTGCGCGTCACGCGTGCCCGGGGCGGAAGGGCCCGGCATTGGGCGGCCGGGCCCTTCCTGCATCTGCGGGCGGACGAGGTACGGGGCGGGGCCGTCGGTGGGGCGAAATAGGGTGGGTGTGTGGCTGATCCCGCGTCGTACCGTCCCGCTCCGGGCTCGATCCCGGACGCCCCGGGGGTGTACCGCTTCTCCGACGAGAAGGGCCGCGTGATCTACGTCGGCAAGGCGAAGAGCCTGCGCTCCAGGCTGTCGTCGTACTTCCAGGACCTGGCGAACCTGCACCCGCGCACGCAGGGCATGGTGAACACCGCCGCCACGGTCGACTGGACCGTGGTCGGCAGCGAGGTCGAGGCGCTGCAGCTGGAGTACTCCTGGATCAAGGAGTACGACCCTCGGTTCAACGTGAAGTACCGCGACGACAAGTCGTACCCGTGGCTCGCCATCACCATCGACGAGGAGATCCCGCGGGTGATGGTCGGGCGTGGCGCGAAGAAGAAGGGCGTGAAGTACTTCGGGCCGTACAGCCACGCCTGGGCGATCCGGGAGACCGTCGACCTGCTGCTGCGGGTGTTCCCGATGCGGTCGTGCAGCAAGGGCGTGTTCAACCGGCACCGGCAGATCGGCCGGCCCTGCCTGCTAGGGTACATCGGCAAGTGCTCGGCACCGTGCACCGGCCAGGTGACGCCGGAGCAGCACCGCGAGATCGTCGACGACTTCGTCGCGTTCCTGTCCGGCCAGACCGCGTCGTACGTGCGGAAGCTGGAGCGGGAGATGAAGGCCGCGGCCGCGAAGCTGCAGTACGAGCACGCGGCCAAGATCCGCGACGACCTGGCCGCGCTGGACAAGGCGCTGGCCAAGAACGCGGTCGTGCTCGGCGACGGCACCGACACCGACGTGGTGGCGCTCGCGGAGGACCCGCTCGAGGTGGCGGTGCAGATCTTCCACGTGCGCGGCGGGCGGGTCCGCGGGCAGCGCGGCTGGATCGCCGACAAGGCCGACGGCACCGAGGGCGCGGCGGCGCTGGTCGAGCGGTTCCTGCAGCAGATGTACGCCGACCAGCCGGCCGACGCGATCCCGCGCGAGATCCTGGTCCCGGGCCTGCCCGACGACGTCGACGCGCTGCAGGAGTGGCTGAGCGGCCTGCGCGGGTCGCGGGTCGCGATCCGGGTGCCGCAGCGCGGTGACAAGAAGGCGCTGATCGAGACCGTCGGGCAGAACGCCAGGCAGACGCTCGCGATGCACAAGACCAAGCGCGCCAGCGACCTGACCGCGCGCAACCAGGCGCTGGAGGAGATCCAGGACGCGCTCGGGCTGGACGAGGCGCCGCTGCGGATCGAGTGCTACGACGTGTCGAACCTGCAGGGCACCGAGGTGGTCGCCTCGATGGTGGTGTTCGAGGACGGGCTGGCGCGCAAGAGCGAGTACCGGCGGTTCGTGATCCGTGGCGTCGACGGGCAGAACGACGTGGCGTCGATTCACGAGGTGCTGACCCGGCGGTTCCGGCGGCTGCTCGACGACCGGAACGCGGTGGCGGCGGCGGCCGGTTCCGACGAGGCGGCCGCGCAGCTGATCGACCCGGAGACCGGGCGGGCGAGGAAGTTCGCCTACGCGCCCGCGCTGGTGGTCGTGGACGGCGGCCCGCCGCAGGTCGCAGCGGCCCGGGCCGCGCTGGACGAGCTCGGCCTCGGCGACATCCCGGTCTGCGGCCTGGCCAAGCGGCTGGAGGAGGTCTGGCTGCCGGACACCGAGGACCCGGTGATCATGTCCCGCACCTCCGAGGGGCTGTACCTGCTGCAGCGGCTGCGGGACGAGGCGCACCGGTTCGCGATCACGCACCACCGCGACCGGCGGTCCAAGTCGATGGTGGAGTCGGTGCTGGACGACGTGCCCGGGCTGGGGGAGGTCCGGCGCAAGACGCTGCTGCGGCACTTCGGCTCGCTCAAGAAGTTGCGCCAGGCAACGGTCGACGAGGTGGCCGCGCTGCCCGGTTTCGGGCGCCGGACGGCGGAGTCCGTGGTCGCGGCGGTGAACTCCGGGACAACACGTGCCGAAACCGGCGCCGGGCCGTCGGTCAACACCGCCACCGGCGAGATACTGGACGCCGAAGAGTGGGGTGACGGGGCTGTGACAACGGGGAAGTGAGTGAGTCGAGCGTGGAGTCGAGCAACAACCTGATCATCGTGTCCGGCATGTCCGGCGCCGGTCGCAGCTCGGTCGCCGACGTGCTGGAGGACCTCGGCTGGTTCGTGGTGGACAACCTGCCGCCGATGTTCCTGGCCACGATGGTCGAGCAGATCGTCGGCGCCGGTACGACGCGGCTCGCGGTGGTCGTCGACGTCCGCACCGGACGGTTCTTCGAGGCGCTCGGCACCGCGCTGGAGGAGCTGCGCGAGAACGGCTACCGGCCGGTCACGCTGTTCCTGGAGGCGACCGACGACGTGATCGTGCGCCGGCAGGAGAGCGTACGACGGCCGCACCCGCTGCAGGGCGAGGGCCGGCTGCTCGACGGCATCCAGCGCGAGCGCGAGATGCTGCGCGACCTGCGCGCGATCGCCGACCTGGTGATCGACACCTCGAACCTCAACGTGCACCAGCTGAGCGCCAAGGTCGTGAACGCGTTCGGTGACGCCGGGGGAACGGAGCTGCGCGCGACGGTCGTGTCGTTCGGGTTCAAGTACGGCATCCCGGTGGACGCGGACGTGGTCGCCGACATGCGGTTCGTGCCGAACCCGTTCTGGGTGCCGGAGCTGCGGCACCTCACCGGGCGGGACAAGCCGGTCGCGGACTACGTGCTCGACAACCCGCTGGCCCAGCAGTTCCTCGAGGACTACACCGCGGTGCTGGAGACGTTGCGAGTGGGCTACCTGAACGAGGGCAAGCGGTTCGTCACGGTGGCGATCGGCTGCACCGGCGGGCAGCACCGCAGCGTCGCGATGGCCGAGGCGATCGCGCAGCGGCTGCGGGACAAGGGCTCGCCGACTCTCGTCGTCCACCGGGATCTCGGACGTGAGTGACCCCGCCACCGTTCAGGTGACGGTCGGTGGCGGGACATCCGAGGTCATCGGCCTATGTAGCTCTTGGCCGGTCGCCGCGACGCTGTGGTTGGGGTTGGCTCTAACGTTGCTGCCATGACTGCAGGTGAACCTCCGCACGCCGGCTCACCGAAGGTCGTGGCGCTGGGTGGCGGGCACGGGCTGGCGGCGTCACTGGCGGCGCTGCGGCAGGTGACGGACCGGCTGACCGCGGTCGTGACGGTCGCCGACAACGGTGGCTCGTCCGGTCGGCTGCGGCGTGAGCTGGGCGTGCTGCCGCCGGGGGACCTGCGGATGGCGCTGGCCGCGCTGTGCCGCGACGACGACTGGGGCCGGACCTGGGCCGACGTGCTGCAGCACCGGTTCTCCGGCGACGGCGAGCTGCGCAACCACGCGGTCGGCAACCTGCTGATCGTGGCGCTGTGGGAGCTGCTCGGTGACGCCGTCGGCGGGCTCGACTGGGTGGCCCGGCTGCTCGGCGCGCAGGGCCGGGTGCTGCCGATGTCGGCGGTGCCGCTGGACATCACGGCGCGGGTGGTCGGCGACGACCCGGACAAGCCGGACGAGGTCACCGAGGTGCGCGGCCAGGTCGAGGTCGCGACCACCGCCGGGCGGGTCGTCGACGTGGCGCTGGATCCGGCCGACCCGCCCGCCTGCCCGGAGGCGGTGGCCGCGGTCGAGGCGGCCGACTGGGTGGTGGTCGGTCCGGGGTCGTGGTTCACGTCGGTGATCCCGAACCTGCTGGTCCCGGAGCTGTCCCGGGCCCTGCAGAGCACCTCGGCGCGCCGCCTCGTCACCCTGAACCTCGGCGAGCAGGAGGGCGAGACCGACGGCTTCTCACCCGAGACGCACCTCGAGGTGCTCGCCGGGCACGCACCTGAGCTCCGCATCGACGTCGTCCTCGCCGACACCGCGCACGTCCCCGACGCCCGGTCCCTGCGTCGTACCGCCGAGTCCCTCGGCGCCGAGCTCGTGGTCGCCGACATCGCCGCCCCCGGCTCCCACCTCCGCCACGACCCCCACCGCCTCGCCGCCACCTACCGCCGCCTCCTCACCTGACCGTTCCGTTCATCGGGCCCTTGTGACCGGGCGTGTCGCGCATCGTCGGGCCCTTATGACCACGCCGATGCTCCGGGCACCGGAGCGGATCGACGTACGACGGACCGCGGCGCGGCTGCCAAGGCGCGTCCCGCGCGGAAGCGTCGTACGACGAGGACCGCATGG
>DASXRB010000982.1:0-4378 GCA_036506875.1 Kribbellaceae bacterium
GGCCGACGTGATCGTCGAGGTGGCCGCGAGCGAGCTGACCGAGCGCGGCGCGACACGTGCCGACGACCGGGTCAGCGAGGCCGCGATGGAGGACCGCAAGCGGGAGGGCTACTTCTGATGACGCACACCCCCAGCACGCACACACTGTTGCGGCTGGCGACGGCCGGCTCGGTCGACGACGGCAAGTCCACCCTGGTGGGGCGGCTGCTGCACGACTGCAAGGCGATCCTGGCCGACCAGATCGCCCACGTGGCGCACGTCTCGAAGACCCGCGGTGCCGGCGACTTCGACTTCGCGCTGCTCACCGACGGCCTGCGGGCCGAGCGCGAGCAGGGCATCACGATCGACGTCGCGTACCGGTACTTCGCCACCGACAAGCGCAGCTTCGTGCTCGCCGACTGCCCCGGCCACGTGCAGTACACCCGCAACACCGTGACCGGCGCGTCCACCGCGGACGTGGTGATCATCCTGGTCGACGCCCGCAACGGCGTCCTGGAGCAGACCCGCCGGCACCTCGCGGTCGCCGGCCTGCTGCGGGTCCCGCACGTGCTGCTCGCGGTGAACAAGATCGACCTCGTCGCCTACGACGAGGCCGTCTTCACCGCGATCGCCAAGGACGTCTCGGAGCTCGCCGACCAGCTCGGCATCGCCGACGTCCAGGCCATCCCGGTCTCGGCGCTGGCCGGCGACAACGTGGTCGAGCGCTCCGAGAAGACCACCTGGTACGACGGTCCCACGCTGCTGCAGTTCCTGGAGAACGCGACCGGCCGCGAGGACATCTCGGCCGAGCCGTTCCGGTTCCCGGTGCAGTACGTGATCCGCCCGCAGACCGACGACGAGTACCGGGACTACCGCGGCTACGCCGGGACGGTTGCCTCGGGCAACGTCCGGGTCGGGGACAGGGTGATCGTGCTGCCGTCGGGTCGTCGTACCGAGATCGCCGGGATCGACCGCGGCGCGGTCACCGCGACGTCGGCGCACGCCGAGGCGCACGAGGCGGCGACGGCCGGCCAGGCCGTCACGATCCGGCTCGCCGACGACATCGACGTGGCCCGCGGATCGGTGCTGGTCGCGGCGGACGCCTCCCCCGGCACCCGGCGCGAGCTGTGCGCCACGGTCTGCTGGCTGGGCGACCGGCCGCTGACGGTCGGCGCGCGGGTGCTGATCAAGCACACCACGACCACGGCGCAGGCGATCGTCACGAAGATCAACGGCGCCCTCGACCTGGACACCCTCGCCGTCACGGCCGCCGGCGAGCTCAACCTCAACGACATCGGCCGGGTGCAGCTGAAGGTGGCCGCACCGCTGGCGGCCGACCCGTACTCCCGCAACGCCATCACCGGATCGTTCCTGCTGATCGACGCCCACGACGGATGGACGCTGGCCGCCGGAATGATCGACGACGAGGAAGGAGAGCCCCTGTGACTGCCCCGGCTCTTGTGATTCTCGCCCACGGCAGCCGCGACCCGCGCTCGGCCGCCACCGTCCACGCCCTCGCCGGCTGCCTGCGTGAGCTGCGCGAGGACCTGCGGATCGAGACCTCCTTCCTCGACCACTGCCCGCCGACGCCGTACCAGGTGTTCGACAAGCTCGTCGCCGACGGCGTCGAGGAGGCCGTCGTCGTACCGCTGCTGCTGTCCGGCGCGTTCCACGCGCGGGTCGACGTCCCGGCGGTGATCGACGAGGCGCGGGAACGGTACCCGTCGCTGCGGGTGATCGCCTCCGACGTCCTCGGGTACGACGAGTCACTGCTCGACGTACTCGACCGGCGGATGCGCGAAGCCCTGTCCGGCAGCCGGGTCCGCGAGCTCGACGCGCTCATCCTGGCCGTGGCCGGGTCCAGCGACGCGCACGCCAACGCGGCCGTGGCGCGGCTCGCCCGGGTGTGGGGCCAGCGGCACCGGCTGCCGGTGACGGCGGCCTTCACCACCGCGGCGTCACCGGCGCCCGCCGAAGCGGTGCTGCAGTGGCGGCTCGAGGGCCGCCGGCACGTCGCGGTCGGGTCGTTCTTCCTGGCGCCCGGGCTGCTGGCCGACCGTGCCGAGCAGACCTCCCGGCGCGCCGGTGCGGTCGCGGTCTCCCGCCCGCTCGGCCTGTCCGCGGAGCTGGCCCGATTGGTCCTGCTCCGCTACAGCGTGGCCGGCCTCGACCTGCTCGCCTTCACCGACCCGGTCCCGTCCCGCCCCCGCCTCATCCACTCGGCCTGACCCCACGATCCGAGGCCTGATGCGAC
This sequence comes from Kribbellaceae bacterium, assembly GCA_036506875.1. Classification (GTDB taxonomy): domain Bacteria; phylum Actinomycetota; class Actinomycetes; order Propionibacteriales; family Kribbellaceae; genus DASRHY01. Next base: position 2,234 of record DASXRB010000982.1, read on the forward strand.
CTGCCCGAGATCTCGGGCAGGTCGCATCGCGGGCTGGCGGGATCTCGCCTGAGGTTGACCGGATGTTCGTTGGGACGGTCCGGCCGGGCTGCCTAGCGTGAAGTGGTGACGGAACGGGATCTTTCGGTGCCGGCGCTGCTGGTCACGGTGGTGGCCTGGGCGTCGGCGTTCGTCGGGATCCGGGCGGTGGGTGAGACCTTCTCGCCGGGTGCGTTGTCGTTCGGGCGGCTGCTGGTGGGAGCGCTGGCACTGACCGTACTGGCGCGGCCGTGGCAGCACGCGCTGCCGCGCGGGCGGTCGCTGGCGCTGGTGGTCTGCTACGGCGTGATCTGGTTCGGCGCCTACAACGTGGCGCTCAACGCGGGCGAGCGGCAGCTGGACGCGGGGACGTCGGCGCTGGTGGTGAACATCGGGCCGATCCTGATCGCGCTGCTGGCCGGCGTCCTGCTGAAGGAAGGGCTGCCGCGGCCGCTGCTGATCGGCATGGCGGTGGCCTTCACGGGCGTCGTCCTGATCGCCGTCAGCGCCCGCGGTTCCACCGCCGGGACCGCCAGCGCCTCCGGCGTCGTGCTGTGCGTGCTCGCCGCGGCTGCCTACGCGGTCGGCGCCCTGACGCAGAAGCTCGCGCTCCGGCAGGTCTCGCCGGTGATGTCGGTGTGGCTGGCGTGCGTGATCGGCGCGCTGGTGTGCACGCCGTGGGCGCCGCAGCTCGTCGCGCAGTCGCGGGACGCGGCGGCCGGTGAGCTCGGCTGGCTCGTGTACCTCGGCGTGGTGCCGACGGCGGTCGGCTTCAGCACCTGGTCGTACGCGCTGAAGCGGCTCAACGCCGGCCAGGTCGCCTCCACGACGTACCTGGTGCCGGCGATCGCGACGTTGATCTCGTGGCTGCTGCTCGGCGAGGTTCCGGCGCCATTGGCCTTCGCGGGCGGCGCGCTGTGCCTGACCGGCGTCGCGATCACCCGGGTCAGGAGCCGGCGACCCGCTTCTTCTCCACCGCGAGATCGAAGTCAGCCGGCGGCCACTGCGGGTCGAGCCCCTTGAGCGTCTCCAGCAGCATCGTGGTCACCGCCCAGTTGCGGTACCACTTGCGGTCGCTCGGCACGACGTACCACGGCGAGGTCGCGGTGTTGCAGCGCTCGATCGCGGCCTCGTAGGCCTCCACGTACGACGGCCACAGGGCGCGCTCGTCGACGTCCGCGGGGTTGTACTTCCAGTGCTTCGTCGGGTCGTCGAGCCGGGCCGCGAGGCGCTTGCGCTGCTCGTCGGACGAGATGTGCAGGAAGCACTTGACCAGCGTGACGCCGTTGGCGGCGAGCTCTTCCTCGAACTCGTTGATCTGCGCGTAGCGGCGGCTCCACACCTGCTCGGTGACCAGGTTGCGCACCCGCGCGATCAGCACGTCCTCGAAGTGCGAGCGGTCGAAGATGCCGATCCGGCCCGCGTCCGGGACCGCCTGGCGGATCCGCCACAGGAACCCGCGCCGCTTCTCCGCCGGGGTCGGCGCCTTGAACGAGGTGATCCGCAGCCCCTCGGGGTCCATCAGGCCGGCGCCGTGCCGGATGACGCCGCCCTTGCCGGACGTGTCCATGCCCTGCAGCACCAGCAGTACGCTGCGCTCGCCGCCCTTGCGGCCCTCGGCGTACAGGCGTTCCTGGCAGTCCGAGACCTCCGGGCCGAGCGCCTCGAGCGCCTCCTTGCCCTCGGTCTTGCCGCCGGAGAAGCCGGGAGTCGCGCTCGGGTCGTAGCCGCTCAGGTCGACCGGCCCCTCCGGCACCCGCAACGTGCCCAGCAACGGTCCCGCCGGCACCTCGGCCTTCGCGGCCTTGGCCGGCTTGGCGGCGGGCTTACGCTCCGGCTTGCTCGGGGCGGCCGGCGCGGACTTCTTGCTGGTCTTCTTCGTGGCCATGCCGGACATCTTGCCTTAACCCGGTGTTCGCCAAAGCGATCAAACGCGACAACGCGCGAAGGTACTTCTTGCGGTAGCCGCCCTTCAGCATGTCGGCTCCGAACATCCGGTCCAGCGGCACGCCGCTGTGCAGCAGCGGGATGTCCCGGTCGTACATCCGGTCCGCCAGCACCACCATCCGCAGCGCGACGTTCTCGTCGTCCAGCTCGCGCACGTCCACGATCCCGACCTGGGTCACG
>DASXRB010000983.1:0-2411 GCA_036506875.1 Kribbellaceae bacterium
AGAAGCGAGCTGACCTTCATAGCGTCGAGGGGATACCCGACCGAGATCTTCGAGGTGACGCCGCAGCTCGCGGAGCACTGGGAGCGCTTCGCGCAGCTGATCAGTCACCGCGTGCCCTTCTCCGACGTCGAGCACGCGTTCCAGCTCGCTCTCACGCCGGGAGCGGCCGAGAAGGTGATCGTGACCTTCGGCGACCGGTAGTGGGTCCGGGCGTTCGTGGGCGCCGACGCGGTACAACGGAGGGGTGATCCGCCGCCGCGTCGTCGTCCACGGCCTCGTGCAGGGCGTGTTCTTCCGGGACACCTGCCGCCGGGAGGCCTGGGCCGCCGGTGTCAGCGGCTGGGTCCGCAACCGCGCCGACGGCACCGTCGAGGCAGTCTTCGAGGGCCCCGCCGATGCCGTCGGCAAGCTGGTCGACTGGTCCCGTCAGGGCCCGCCGTACGCGCGCGTCGACACCATCGACGTGTACGACGAGGAGCCCACCGGCGAGCGCGCCTTCACGGTCAGGCACTGAACCGTGCGGCACCGACCTCCGCGACGCGGTCGAGCCAATCGCCGACCAGCGCCTGGAACAGCGGTGCCTGCTCGATCTGCAGGTTGTGCCCGGCCCGGTCCAGCACGACGTACGACGCCCGCGGGTAGTGCGGCAGGAACGTGAACTGCTCGGCGTACCCGGTCACGGAGTCCTGCCGGCCGCACACGATCAGCGCCGGCCGCTCGTAGACCGGGCCGGACTCCGGGGCGGTGCTCAGCGCCCAGCTCGCGCGGATCCGGCTCATCGCGTCCAGGTCGGCCGTGGCGAGCCCGGGCATGATGTCGGCGGCGTACTGGCGCAGGGTCTCGGCCGTCTGCACCACGGCGATGCCGGCGAAGTCCTCGGCCTCGTCCGGGGTGAGGGTGTCGAGGATGCCCGGCTCGGCGTGCAGCACCACGTGCTCCGGGACGACCCGCTCGGCGTTGTCGAGCTCGGTGCCGACCGGGCAGATCAGGGTCAGGCCGAGCACCTGGTCCGGGCGCTGCGCGACGACGCCGCGGGCGAGGTAGCCGCCGTACGAGTCACCGATCAGCAGGAACGGCGCGGTGCCGACCTCGGCGTCCACGAAGTCCAGCAGCGCGGCCATGATGTCGTCGGACGAGGAGACGCCGTCGGCCGGCGTGCGGCCCATCGCGGGCAGGTCCGGGTACAGCCGGCGGTAGCCGGAGCGGCGCTCGAACACCGGCTCGAGGCAGCCGGTCATCATCCGGTGGTCCGGGGTCCAGCCGTGGATCGCCAGCACTGGGGTGCCGTCGCCGAACTCGACGTGGTGGAGCGCTGCGCCCATTGTCTTCCTCTCGATCGCGGGTGTGCCGAGAGTACCTATCAGCATGCGCCGGCAGCAGGCTGATTCAGCCCGCCCGGAAGGCCTTGCGGTAGGCGAGCGGGGCGACGCCGAGCTCGGCGCGCATGTGGTGCCGCAGCGAGGCGGCGGTGCCCAGGCCGGCCGCGGTCGCGACCCGGTCGACGGGCAGGTCGGTGGTCTCCAGCAGGTGCCGGGCGTGCAGTACGCGCTGGCGCAGCAGCCAGGCGCCGGGGGACTGGCCGGTCTCGGCCTTGAACCGGCGACTGAACGTCCGCACGCTCATCCGCGCGTGCCTGGCCAGCGCCGGCAGGTCGAGGTCGTCCTCCAGGTGCCGCAGGGCCCAGGTCCGCGTCGGCGCCGTACCGTCGGTGCCCTGTTCCGGCACGTGCCGCTCGATGAACTGGGACTGGCCGCCCTCGCGCCACGGCGGCACCACGCAGTACCGCGCGGCCCGGTTCGCGACATCGCTGCCGTGGTCGGAGCGGATCACGTGCAGGCAGAGGTCGACCCCGGCCGACAGGCCCGCCGAGGTGAGGATGTCGCCGTCGTCGACGAACAGCAGGTTCTCGTCGAGTTTCACGTCCGGGTACAGCGCCCGGAACGCGTCCGCGTGCGACCAGTGCGTCGTAGCCGGGCGGTCGTCGAGCAGCCCGGCGGCGCCGAGCACGAACGCTCCGGTGCAGATCGACATCAGCCGGGCGCCGGGCCGGATCGTCGCGAGTGCGTCGCGCAGGTCGGCCGGCAGCGTGCCGTGGTAGCGCGGGCCGTCGATCCGGGTGCCGGGGATGATCACGGTGTCGGCCCAGGCGAGGGCCTCGGGGCCGTGGTCCGGCACGATCGCGTACCCGGCGGGAACGCGGACCGGAGAGCGGTCGAGGCCGCAGATGCGGACGTCGTACAGGGCCTTCCCGTCGGCGGTGGTGGCGGAGCCGAAGACGGCCGGCGGGATGGCGAGGTCGTAGCCGATGACCGGCGGGAGGGCGAGGACGGCGACGCGATGGCGCATGGCCATATCTTGACACATGTTGGCGTTCTGGCCACTGGTGAGACGGTCCGCGATCGGCGAGCCTC
>DASXRB010000984.1:0-2879 GCA_036506875.1 Kribbellaceae bacterium
GCTGCCGGCGCCGCTGTCGGTGCGGACCCTGGACCAGCTCGGCGAGTTCGTCGGCTCGGTGAAGGGCCGGTCGCCGCAGGTGCTGGCGTTCTTCTCGATGGTCGACCGGCGCCGCAAGCTGCACCGCGACCTGGTCGAGGAACTGCCGAAGGAGCGCAAGGACATCGCGCGGACGGTCATCCCGGTCGCGTCCGCGGTCGAGCAGATGGGCGTCCGCCGCGCCCCGGTCGTCGCCTGGTCCCCGTCCAGCCAGGCCGCCATCGCGTTCGCCCACCTCTGGCAGGAAGTCACCCGCCACATCGACGGCCACCGTACAACCTGGCCGGCAACGTCTGGGAGTGGTGCGCGGACTGGCTCTCGCCGTACTACTACAGGCGGTCATCCGGGCAGGACCCGAAGGGACCGAGGTACGGCGAGCGCAGGGTGATGCGCGGTGGTTCCTATCTGTGCCACGCGTCGTACACCCGAGTGCGTGCGGCGTCAGTGGGTGAGACCGCGGTCGGCGCAGCGGGCGCACGGCCACGCGCCGCCGCAGCCGTCGCACAGACCGTCGGTACCGGGCCGCTCGCGCAACCCCGTCGTCGCGGCCGTCGTGCCGCCACCCGCACCGGTCGTCGTACCGTCAGGTCCGTCGTGCCGCATTCGCAGGCCGAGCCGGATCATGCGCCCCTCCGTCAGGTCACATCAGATGCTGAAACACGTCCCCACTATGATCAGCGCCATCCGGCCGGTTTTTGTCACCACGCGGCGAGCGCGGGCCGTCGTACCCCGACTCCGCGCAGCAACGGCAGGCTGCAGCCGACGAGCGCCAGCGCGACCAGCCCGTCCAGCCAGTAGTGGTTCGCGGTGACCACCACGACCGCGAACGTCGCCACCGGGTGCAGCACCCACAGCCAGCGCCACCTGCTCCGGCCGACCATGATCAGCACGATGGCGATCATCGCGGCCCAGCCGACGTGCAGGCTCGGCATCGCGGCGAACTGGTTGGCGACGCCGCTGTCGGTGCGCGGTCCGTACACGGACTGGCCGAAGCGCACGCCGGTGTCGACCCAACCCGGCAGCATCCGCGGCGGCGCGAGCGGGAAGACCAGGTGCCCGACGGTGGCCAGCGCGGTGACGCTCACCATCGCCCACCGCACCCGCGGGTAGACGGCCGGGTTCCGCACCGACAGCCACAGCAGCACCGCGACGGTGACCGGGAAGTGCACCAGCGCGTAGTACCCGTTCGCCGCCTGCGGCAAGAGCGGTACGCCGAGCACCGCGTGCTGCAGCGCCGCCTCGTCCGGCAGCCCGAGGGTCCGCTCCAGCCGTACGACGAGGCTGGCGTTGGCGAAGGCCTCGCCGTTGTGCCGCAAGGCGAGGTACCGCACCCCGGTGTAGACGGCGAACAGCCCGCCGAGCAGCAGCGCCTCCCTGACCACCCTGCCGATCCGGACCGCCCGCGATCGTCGCCGGCGACCCGTGATCGCCTCGACCTCAGCCCCTGACCGCTCCAGTACGCACTGCGCCATCGCACCCCCTCGACACCGGACGTTCATCTGTCGGTAGTTCCGAGAGTCGCACCGTGGATCGTTCTAATCAAGAACGATCATTCGTTTTGCGGGTGTCGCGGCTCACATCGCCGTCAGCAGCGCGCGGGTACCCGGGCACGACACGGCGGGCGGGTACGGCGGAGACTTGCCCGGTGACCTCTCGTGTTCTCGTCCTCGGCGCCGGCGGCTTCCTCGGCCAGCACATACGCCGCGAGCTCGACTCCCGTGGCCTGAAGACCGTCGGCACCGGCCGGACCGCCCGCCCCGGCGTGGACCACGTGATCGACCTGGCCGGCGCCACCCAGCACGAGCTCGACCGGCTGATCTCCGCGATCGACCCGGACGCGGTGGTCAACTGCGCGGGCGCGACGTACGGCTCGGTGGCCGACCTGAACCGCGGCAACGTGGTCGCCGTGCACGCGCTGCTGTCCTCGCTCGCGTGGAGCGCCCCGACCGCCCGGCTGGTGCACCTGGGGTCCGCGGCCGAGTACGGCGGGTGTCCGCACGGTCAGTCGATGGCGGAGGACTTCGACCCGCGGCCGGGCGGGGCTTACGGCTTCACCAAACTGGCCGGTACGACGATGGTGCTGCGTGCCCGCGAGCAGGGCTTCGACGCGGTGGTGCTGCGTACCTTCAACGTGAGCGGACCAGGGTCGCCGTTCAGCACTCTGCTGGGGCGAACCGTCTCCCAGTTGCGCGCCGGTTCGGCCGTCCGGCTGGGACCGCTGGACACCTGGCGCGACTTCGTCGACGTCCGCGACGTCGCGCGTGCGGTGGCGGCGGCGGTGGGGACCGACGACCTGCCGCCGGTGCTGAACGTGGGTCGCGGCGAGGCCGTGCACTGCCGCCGGGTAGTCGACCTGCTGGTCTCGGCGAGCGGTACCGGCGCCACCGTGGTCGAGGAGGACGCCGAGCACGCGACGCACGCCGGGTCGCCGGCGGCGACGGTGGCCTGGCAGCAGGCGGACCTGACGACGGTGACCAGCCGCCTGGGCTGGTCACCGTCCATCGACGTCGAGACCTCGGTCCGCGACACCTGGCTCACCGCGTAAGCGGAACGTACTTCGTCACGCCGTCGAGCACGACCGTCACCTCGGTCGCGTCGTCCGGCAGCAAGGCCGCGTTGCGGCGAGGATGGGTCAGCGCTGCAGTTCGACCTGCTGCATCGCAGCGAGCCCGACGTTCTCCAGCAACGACTCCGCGGTGGGCAACAGGGTGCGGGGAAATGTAGGAGACCAGAGCCACCGGGCGCGACCGGTCGGGCGTTGTGACGGCGGCGCGAGCACGGGGGTGTCGGGGCTCAGGCAGCTGACTCCAACTGGCAGGCGGGCCGCGCCGGTGTCCGCA
>DASXRB010000985.1:0-12873 GCA_036506875.1 Kribbellaceae bacterium
GGGTCGTCGGTGAGGCCTCCGTGGATCGGGCCGGCGTGCACGACGGTGCTGCGCGGCGCGGCCAGCCAGCGGAACCGCTCGCCGATCGAGGTCGCCGCCGCCGGTCCGGCCGAGGGGTCGCCGGCGCAGATGCCGCGGATCAGCTTCAGCGACGCGCACACCGCGCCGCAGTCCACGTCCGGGTCGAGAGCGCGCAGCCGGTCCTCGTCGACGTCCCAGCGGGCCTCCAGGAAGTCCCGCGCGCGGCAGTACAGCAGCACCCCGACGTTCACGAACTCGCCGCGCTGGACCCTCGGCGCGGCACGCAGCACGGCGTACTCGTACGGCGCCTTCACGACACACCACCCGGCAGCCAGGCGGTCCGGTCCGCGACCCGCGCCAGCAGGTGCCCGACGTACCGCTCCCGGTCCGCGGCCGGGTCGGCCAGCCACACGTCCGGCACCAGCGCGGTCACCTCGGCGAGCAGCTCCGGAGTGATCGCCGCCGCCAGCTCCGCGTCGATCTTCGCCACCAGCGGTACGACGTCGGCGAACACGTGGTCCCCGGCCTCGTACGGCGTCGCGGCGAACTTCTCCGGCGTCGAGGACGGCGAGTGGTGGAAGTACAGCGCCGCGCCGTGGTCGATCAGCCACAGCCTGCGGTGCCAGACCAGCAGGTTCGTGTTGCGCCAGGACCGGTCGACGTTGGCGACGAACGCGTCCAGCCACAGGATCCGGGCCGCCTCGACGTCGTCCGGCCGGCCGCTGGATCCGTCGTACCCGAAGGAGCCCGGGAGGAAGTCGACGGCCAGGTTCAGGCCGCCGCTGCGCACCAGGAGGTCCTGGACCTCCTCGTCCGGCTCGGACCTGCCGATCACCGGGTCGAGCTCCATCAGCTTCAGTTCCGGCACCCGCAGCCCGAGCCGCCGGAACAGCTCGCCGGCGATCACCTCCGCGACCAGCGCCTTCGGCCCCTGGCCGGCGCCGTGGAACTTCAGCACATAGGTCCCGAGGTCGTCCGCCTCGACGATCGCGGGCAGCGACCCGCCCTCCCGCAACGGCAGCACGTAGCTGGTCGCGGTCACCGTCGGCAGCGACGTCACCGTCACGTTGGCTGGCACACGCCAGAGGTTACGTCAACGGAACGTAATCGCCTCACTCGGTGCGCCGGGCGGCCTGCAGCCCCGACACTGGGCCCAAAGGGGAGGGGCCATGTCGATCACCACCACCGCGCTGACCGAGCTGGACGCAACGCGGTCGTCACCACCGCGTACGACGACGCGCTGCGACGGCGCCCGCCGGCCGGACCGTTCCACGGCGTTCCGTACCTGCTGAAGGACCTCGGCTCCGAGGCCGCCGGGATGCGCCACACGGCCGGCTCGCGGCTCCTGCGCGACCACGTGTCCACGACCGACAGCGAGCTGGTACGACGGCTGCGCGCGGCCGGGCTGGTCATCCTCGGCAAGACCAGCAGCCCGGAGTTCGGGATGTCGCCGACGGCCGAGACGCGGCTGTTCGGCGCGACCGCCAACCCGTGGGACACCGGCCGGTCGTGCGGTGGTTCGAGCGCGGGTTCGGCGGCCGCGGTGGCGGCCGGGATGGTGCCGATGGCGCACGGCAGCGACGCCGGCGGGTCGATCCGGATCCCGGCCTCGGCGTGCGGCGTCTTCGGATTGAAGCCGACCCGGGCGCGGGTGCCGATGGGCCCGGCGTACGGGGACTGGTTCGGTGGCTGGGTGACCGACCACGCGCTGACCCGGTCGGTCCGCGACAGCGCCGCACTGCTGGACGTGACCGCCGGGCCGTCGGCCGGTGACCCCTATGCGGCTCCGGCGCCGGCCGGTCCGTTCCTTGCGGAGGTGGGCCGCCCACCCGGGCGGCTGCGGATCGCGTGGACCGCGAAACCCGCCGACGGGCGGCCGCTCGAGCCGTGGTGCCGGGCGGCGCTCGACGATGCCGTCCAGCTGTGCGCGGACCTCGGCCATGAGCTGGTCGAGCGCGACCTGGACGAGCTGACCGGCGAGGTCGGCGACGCGATCGGCACCTCGTACGGCGCGGCCCTCACCTGGAGCATCCGCTACTGGGCGCGAGAGCTCGGCCGGGAGCCGGAGCCGGACGAGCTGGAGCCGTTCACCCGGGCGCTGTACGAGCAGGGTCTGACCGTCACGGGCGGCGACTACTTGCTCGCGGCAACGACCTTGCAGGCGTTCAGCCGGCGGGTCGCGGCCGCGTTCGAGGACTTCGACGTGTGGCTGTCACCGACGCTCGCGCAGCTCCCGCCCGCGCTCGGCACGATGGTCGGCACCGACGACGACCCCTACGCGGGCATGCCGACGGCTGCCGATTTCGTCGCCTTCCCGCTCGTCGTCGCGAACATCACCGGTGCACCCGCGATGTCCGTCCCGCTGTTCTGGACCGACGCGTCGGAGTCCGCCCCGGCCGGGCTGCCGGTCGGCGTGCACTTCCTCGGCCGGTACGGCGACGAGGCGACCCTGTTCCGCCTCGCCGGCCAGCTGGAGCAGGCGCGGCCCTGGGCGCACCGCCACCCGGCCTGACGAGAGCCGGCCGGCGCTGCTGCCGAACGCCCTGATCTCGGCGGCCTTGCGGGCTGGTCCGGTGTCAGTCGGCGCCGCCGAACGCCTTGACCTCCGCGGCCTCCTCCGGGGTCAGCTCACGTGGCACCTCTCCGTGCGTGAGCTTCTCGCTCTGCACGTGGTGCTTGATGTGGTCGACGATGTCGGGGTTGGCCAGCGTGGACACGTCGCCGATGTCGGTGAAGTTGGAGATGCCGGCGATCACCCTGCGCATGATCTTTCCCGAGCGCGTCTTGGGCATGTCGGCGACGATCCAGACGTGCTTCGGCCGCGCGATCTTGCCGATCTCGCGCACGATCGCCTCCGACACCTTGTTCTCGAGCTCCTTGCCAGGCTGCAGACCGGGCTTGAGGGCGACGTACATCTCCACCGCCCGGCCGCGCACCTCGTCCATCACCGGGACCGCGGCGGCCTCCGCGATCTCCTCGACGGTGAGGCTGGCGGACTCGAGCTCCTTGGTGCCGAGCCGGTGGCCGGCCACGTTGATCACGTCGTCGACCCGGCCGAGGATGCGGAAGTAGCCGTCGGCCGCCTGTACGGCGCCGTCGCCGGCGAAGTACGGCCAGTCGTGCCAGTCCTTGCTCTGCCGGTCGCGGCAGTACTTCTCGTAGTAGATCTCGACGAACCGTTCGGGCTGGCCCCAGATCGTCTGGAAGATGCCCGGCCAGGGGTTGCGGATGCAGATGTTGCCGGCGCGTTCGCTGCCCGCCTCGACCACGTTGCCGTCCTCGTCGTAGATCACCGGGTAGACACCGAGCACCCCGGGTCCGCAGCTGCCGGGCTTCATCGGTTGCAACGCGGGCAAGGTGCTGCCCAGGAAGCCGCCGGTCTCCGTCTGCCACCAGGTGTCGACGATGGCCGCCTCGCCTTTGCCGGCCACTTCGTAGTACCAGCGCCACACCTCGGGCTCGATCGGCTCGCCGACCGTGGTCATGTGCTTGAGGTGGTAGTCGTACTTGTTCGGCTCCTCCGGGCCGACCTTGCGCAGCATGCGGATCGTCGTGGGGGCGGTGTGGAAGATGTTCACTCCGAGCCGTTCGGCGATCCGCCAGACCCGGCCGGCGTCCGGATAGGTCGGCGTGCCTTCGTACATCACACTCGTGGCACCGAGTGCCAGGGGACCGTAGACGATGTAGGAGTGGCCGGTGATCCAGCCGATGTCCGCGGCGCACCAGTAGGTGTCCTCGGGGTGGATGTCCTGGTAGTACTTCGACGTACCGGTCACGTAGGCGAGGTATCCGCCGGTGGAGTGCTGGCAACCCTTCGGGCGGCCGGTCGTGCCACTGGTGTACATCAGGAACAGCGGCGCCTCGGCGGGCATCGAGACCGGCTCGACCACGGCGCCGCGGTAGTCGGGCAGCAGCTCGTCGACGAAGAAGTCCCGGCCGTCGACCATCGGGGTCTGTGACGCGTACTGGCCGTGGTGACGCCGCCAGACCAGCACCTTGTCCACCTCGTGGCCGAGCTCGCGGGCGGTCTCGACCGCCTCGTCGGCCTTCACCTTGTGGTCGACGAGCTCGCCGTTGCGGTAGTAGCCGTCCATCGTCACCAGGACGTCGCTCCCGGAGTCGGCCACCCGGCCGCCGCACGCGGCACCGCTGAACCCGCCGAACACCTCGGAGTGGATGACTCCCAGCCGGGCGCACGCCAGCATGGACACCGGAAGCTCGGGGACCATCGGTAGGTGGAAGGTCACCCGGTCGCCGGTCTTCACTCCGCAGAAGTCCCGCAGCAGTGCCGCGAACTCGTTGACCCGCCGGGACAGCTCCTGGTAGGTGATCGCCTGCGTGTCCTCGGTCTCCGGCTCGGGCACCCAGATGAACGCCGCCTTGTTCCGGCTGGTCCGCAGGTGCCGGTCGACGCAGTTGTAGCACGCGTTCAGCCGTCCGCCGACGAACCACTTCCAGAAGGGCGGATCGCTGGTGTCCAGCGTGGTGTGCCAGTAGGAGTCCCAGCTGAGCAGGTCGGCGTACTCCTTGAAACAGTCCGGGAAGTGCCGCTCGCTGAACCGCTCGAGGATGTCCGGGTCGCCCGCGTGCGCCTGGGCGATGAACTTCGCCGTGGGAGGGTAGTAGTCCTCCTCCCGCCAGTGAACGGCGATCTGCGCCTCGGAGACCCCATCCTGATGTTGTGCAGTCTGATGCTGTGCGGTCATTGGTCAACCTCCCGTTCGCGAGATGGCGGTGAAGCCTCCGCCAGCAGGCCGGAACAGATGCCGAACTCGTACAGTGCGGCGGCGACCGCGCACTGGCGGCTGAAGGTGGCGGCGTCCCCACGTGACACCGAGTCCCAGCACATCCGGTCGGACACCGCCAAGGCGCGAGCTGTCACGGAGACCAGGGCGGTCGGCGGCAGGGTCTCCGCCTCGCGACGCAACGTCGCGATGTCCCGCGCGAACGCTTCGCTGGTGGCGACAGCTCGCAGCTGCGCCAGTAGCAGCGACAGCTCGCCGGAGACATACTGCTGTGTCATCACGTTCGCCGCCCTGAGGGACATTCCAGCGTAACGCCGGGAGCCCGTCGGCGGATCGCCCCGGTCGCTGCCGTGCGCAGGCTCAGCCGGTGCGCAGCGAGAGCAGGTCGTCGGAGTCGGTCTCGATCCGCACGCCGTAGGGCCGGCTGGTCCGGTCCAGCACCGCGCGCATCCACGAGGTGTCGTCGTACGACGCTCGCCGCAGCCGCATCCGGTGGCTCCGCATCGTTGCCATGCGCAACCGAACGAGCCTGCCGGTGGCCGGGTCGAGGGACGCCAGCCAGAGCAGCCGCAGGTCGTCGCGGTACTGCTCGTAGCCGCCGATGCCCTCGTAGTCGTCGACCAGGTCGCCGCATCCGTACAGCACGAGCCTGTCCTTGTGGACCTCGATCGGTCGCGGATGGTGCGACGAGTGGCCGAACACCACGTGCACACCGCCGTCGATCAGGCGATGCGCGAACCGGGCCTGGTCGCGCGGCACGTCGTACCCCCAGTTGGAACCCCAGTGGACCGACACGATCACGAGGTCGCCCGGGCGTGTCGACAGCCGGATGTGCTCGGTGACCTGGTCGGCGCAGCGCGCCGAGAAGTCGTGGACGAGCCAGACGCCCGGGCGGTCGTGGCCCGCCGCCCAGCTGACCGGTACGCCGCTGGACGGCGTACCGAAGGCGAAGAAGACCACGCGGGGGTCGCCGGTGACGACCGGCCGCGCGGCCTCGGCGGCGTCCGCGCCGGCGCCCGCGGCCGGGATCCCGGCGCGCGCCCGCGTCGACAGCGTCTCCTCGAGCCCGCGGCGGCCGAAGTCCAGCAGGTGGTTGTTGGCCAGCGAGACCGCGTCCGGCCGGATCGCCTGGAGGCAGGCGACGTTGTCCGGGTGCATCCGGTAGTGCACGGCCTTGCCCGGGGCGGCGTCCTCGCTGGTCGTGACGGCCGTCTCGAGGTTGAGCAGCCGCACGTCCGGTCCGAGTTCGTCGAGCAACGGCAGCGCGTCGCCCCACGGCCACTCGAACCCGGCCGGCCGGGGGACCGGGCCGTTCACGGACTCGGCCAGGCCGACGTACCGGCGCGCGTCGTCGATGTACCGCTCCCAGAGCCGCGGGTCGCCCGGATGCGGCAGGATCTGGTCGACACCGCGGCCCAGCATCACGTCACCCCCGAGCAACACCGTCACGAGGCCGTCGCGCACCTTCCCAGGCTAGGGCTCCTCACGTCAGGCGGCGGCGGGCAACCGGTCCGGCAAGCCGAAGGAGGCCATCAGCCGCGGGTCGGCGAAGCCCGTGATCGCGGAGATCCGGTCGCCGTCGAGGTCGAGGACCATCAGGCCGTACGCCGCGTGGCCGCCGTCCGGTTCCGGCATGTACGCCGCCACGGCCGGCTGCCCGTTCGCGTGCGCCGGCAGCAGCCGGATGAGGTCCAGCCGGCCACCCGCGGGCACGGTCGAGAGGAACCCCGCGATCTCGTCCGGTCCGAGGAACCAGGCCGGCGCGGGTGGCATCACGAGCAGCGCGTCGTCGGTGAGCAGCCGGGCGATCCCGTCGACGTCGCAGGCCTCCCACAGCTTCACGAACTCGTCGACCTTCGCCTCCGCCTCCGCGGTGTGCCGCTGCCAGGTCCGGTGCTCGGCCAGCCGGGCGCGAGCGCGCTGCACCGCGGAGTTGACCGCGGCGACGCTGGTGCCGAGCGCGTCCGCGACCTCGGCCGGCGACCACATCAGCACGTCCCGCAGCAGCAGCACGGCGCGTTGCCGTGCCGGCAGCAGCTGCATCGTCGCGACGAACGCGAGCCGGGTCGCCTCCTTCGCCTCGATCCGGGCCTCGGGCTCGTCCTCGGACGGCGCGGGCAGCAGGCTGTCCGGGTACGGCTGCAGCCAGGGGATGTCGACCGCGGCCGGCCGCGGCCTGTCGGTCGCATCGTCGGGTACGACGATCCGAGGCCGCCGGCGGATCAGGTTCAGGCAGGTCGTGGTGGCGATGCTGTGCAGCCAGGTGCCGAACGACGACCGCTGCTCGAACCGCCCGATCTTGCTCCAGGCCTTGACCAGCGTCTCCTGCACGGCGTCGTCGGCGTCGTGGAACGACCCCAGCATCCGGTAGCAGTGCAGCCTGACCCGGTCACGGTGCCGGGCGACGAGGTCGTTGAACGCGTCCTGGTCGCCGGCCCGCGCGGCGCTGACCAGTTCCTGCTCCGTGTGCATCTCCGTGTACATGGGTGCTCCCTCCGAGGATTCTCTCCTCTTGGACACACCGCGCGCGCCGCCGTCATCGCACAGTTCGCAGGTGAGGGGGAGGCGGAGGGATAAGTCTCGGCGTCGGACCGGGAGCGCCTCACGGCGCGTGGCCGCTCGTGGCGGCTATATGTGGGACCCGGGGCTACCGCGGCCCGACGCCTGAGTCAGTGTAGCGGCCGTCCCAACCGCTCGGCATCCCGGCGAGTCTCACCACAGGTTGCCGGCGCGCTCGGCGCGGGCGGCGGACTGCAGCTGGTCGGCCATCTCCAGCAGCTTCGACGCCGACCGGATCTGCTCGTGCCCGTCGTCGGCGATGTGCGCCCGGCCGGTGGCGACGATTCGCGCGAACGCCGATGCCCGGTCCAGCGTCGTGGCGAAGTCGCCGGCCGCGACACCGCGCAGCACGGCGTCCACCATGTCGCGGACCTCGTCCGGTCCCGGCGGGTCGGCGACACCGGCGATCACGGCCTGCACCTCGGCGTGGTCGCGGCCGGCGGTGTACTCACACGCGACCGTCTCGGCGTGCGCGTGCACCCACGACCGGATCAGGTACAGCCGCCACAACACACCCGGCAGCGAGTCGGCGGGGGATTCCGACCACAGGTCGGCGAGCTGGTCGAGACCGTAGTCGTCGGCCAGCTTCGTCACCCGCTGCACGACCTCCTCGTCGTCACTGTTCTGCGCGCCCCGCACCAGCAGCGCGGCGGTACGGTGTGCGACCTCGGCGAGCGCCGCCGGGTCGTGCAGGCTCGGCAACGACTCGAACAGCCCGGCTCCAGGCATGATCGGCCGCCGCGGCGTGGGTTTCGTCACCCGCCCCATGCTAAAGGTGTACGCAGCGCGCCGACGGCAGCACGAAGCACTCGGCGAGGCAACGACCGATCGTCGATACGACGTGTCGGGCCGCGCGCCCCTGGATCCTGGAGCCTAGTCCTCGCTCACTCTGGTTCCTCGGGTACGGCGCAGTCCCCGAAGTCGAAGTCCTTCACATTGGTCGGCTCACCGTTGACGAACTGGATGAAGAACGTCACGTTGACGCCGCCGATCGTCCCGCCAACGTGGTCGTGCAGATGAATGTCTCGCCCGTCACGTCCTCCACGGAATGGAACCCGGACGTCGTGGCTGGGCTCGCGCTGAAGCTGGCGAGCCTGGGCGGGCACTACGCTGCGGGTATGGCTGGAAAGGGTCGGCTGGTGCGGAACGTGGTCAAGTTCGGGGTGCGGTACGGGCCGGTCGCCTACGAGGCGGTCAAGCACGGGCGTGAGCCCGCGCAGCAGGCCGTGCAGGCGGCGGTCGCGAAGCGGAACGCGCGCCGCACCGCGCTCGAGCACGCCGGCACGGTCCGGGACGGGTCGCTGCTGAAGGTGCTGCACGAGGGCCGGCCCGTCTGGTTCGTGTTCAGCGGCGACGAGATCGTTGCGACCTATCCGCCGGTGCCGATAGCGTCGTACGGCGAGCTGCTGCGGCACGCCGACCTCGCCAACCGGATCCGGCCGGCCGACGTACCGGCCAAACCGAAGATCGACCCGCGTGCGCTGCTGAGACGCAAGCGCTGACCCACGGGTGTAACACGAGCGAATCACGAGGGAAACCCCCTCCTGTGAGGCTGGTGACGCGGCAGCAGCCGTGACGTGCCTACGGGAGGGGCTCAGCATGCTCTGGCGGATCAGGACGCACCTCGTCGACCGGCCCGGCGCACTCGCCGAACTGGCGGCCCGGTGCGGTGCCGACGACATCAACATCCTCAGCCTCGAGGTGTTCACCACCGAGACCGGCGCGGTCGACGAGCTGGTGGTGTCGGCCGCCGCGGGCTGGACCGCCGAGCGCCTCGAGGGGCTGGTGTCGAAGGCGGGCTGCAGCGGTACGACGGTGCGCCCCTGCCAGGCCGACGTCCTGAGCGACGGCCCGACCCGGTACCTACGGTCGGTGCTGCGGCTGCTGGAGGACCCGTCCGGGGTCGACGAGGAGCTGGAGAAGCTCCAGGGCCTGAACGAGTACACGGCCGCCGAGTGGGCGCGGGCCGACGTACTGGTGGAGATCGCCGGAAGGGTCGCGGAGATGCAGGACCGCGCCGTGACCGGGCCGCGTCCGGGTGACGGCCTGCCGGTGCTGCGGCCCGGCACCGTCGACGACGCCGCCGCGGTCGTGGACCTGCACGACCGGTGCTCGCAGGCGACCCGCGCCCAGCGCTACCACGTCCCGATGCCGCGGCTCACCGCGCGGACGGCCCGGCACCTGTGCGCGCCGCCGGACGGCGCGTCGGTGGTGGCCCGCGTGGGCGACGCGATCGTCGGCATGGCGACCGTCGCGCCGTGGGACGAGCTCGGCGGGGCCGACCTGTCGGTGATGGAGGTCGCGGTACTGGTCGAGGACGGCTGGCAGGCTCAGGGGATCGGCACGGCGCTGCTGAGCCAGATCGTCGCCGCGGCCCGGGTGGCCGGCGCGGACCGGGTGGTGTGCGTCGTGCAGCCGGGGAACGTGGCGATGCTGCGCACCGTATCGGCGGCGCGGCTGCGGGCCCGGATCGTCAGCTCCGGCGGCTACCTGACGGTCTCGGTCGCGCTCACCGACCGTGGTGCGCTGGGGGCGGGTGATGCGGCGGATCGGCGGCCGGTGCCCTATGGTCTGACGCGTGGCGCCGACTCCGACAGCCGAGGAGCATCAGCACGGACTGCTGGTGAACCTGCCGGTGAGCACGCGTTCGCCGGTGCGGCAGCTGTCCCGCCGGGTTCTGCTGGCACTGGTCCTGCTGGCGCTGGTGGTGCTGATCGTGATGGTCGGCCCGGGCGGCTACCATGACGCCGCCGACGGCGACGTCTCGCTGATCGACGGCATCTACTACGCGACCACCACCCTCACCACCGTCGGGTCCGGCGAAATCACGCCGGAGACGCGTGCGGCGCGGCTGGTCAACGCCCTCGTGGTGACGCCGCTGCGCATCGCGTTCCTGATCGTGCTGGTCAGCACGACACTCGACGTGATGTCGGCCGAGCGGCGCCGGATCCTGCGCGACGCACGCTGGAGGAAGCGGATGAAGGACCACGTCATCGTGGTGGGCTACGGCACCAAGGGCCGCACCGCGGTGCGGACCATCATCAGCAACGGGGTGGCGCGCGACAAGATCGTGGTGATCGACCCGCTCCAGCGGGCGATCGCCGCCGCCAGTGACGACGGGCTGGCGTCGATCCTCGGCGACGCGACGAACCGGGCGGTGCTGCGCCGTGCGGAGGTCACCCAGGCCCGGCAGGTGATCGTGACCGCCGACCGCGACGACGCCGCCGTCCTCACCACCCTCGCGGTCCGCCAGCTCAACCCGGACGCGCACTGCGTCGTCGCGGTCCGCGAGGAGGACAACGTCCCGCTGCTGCGGCAGAGCGGTGCCGACGCGGTCGTGACGTCGTCGGACGCGGTCGGCCGGCTGCTCGGGATGTCCGCGGTCAGCCCGACGCTCGGGCAGGTGCTGGAGGACCTGCTGTCGTACGGCGAGGGCCTGGAGGTGGCCGAACGTCCGGTGCTGGGCCGCGAGGTCGGCAAGCCGTCCTCGGCGCTGCCGGACCGGGTGGTCGCGGTGGTCCGCGACGGCACCGTCTACCGCTACTTCGACGCCGCCGTGTCGGTGCTGACCGCCGACGACAAGCTGATCGTCGTACGGCCGGCGAAGGAGACGCCCTGGGCCGAGCGTCCGGGCACCGGGGACGAAGACTGACACCGGGCGGGCGCGCGGGCGCCTGCCCGCACCACGCGCCCACCCGGCGGGCCGGTCAGGCGATGTAGCCGACGACGTCGATCATGTAGTGGGTCCTGAACCCGGTGACGCCGCGTGCGGTGACCTTGATCTTGCGGTCGGACGGCAGCTTGCAGTGCAGCTCGTGGGCGACGGTGAGGCCGGACCAGTACAGGGAGTGGCCCGAGGGGAGCGGCGAGCCGGTGTTGTACACGGCGAGGCCGCCCGACCTCTCGCCGCCGGTGATGTGGATGTTGAGGATGGCGGCGGTGGCGCCGGCCGGGGTCCACGAGGCGAGGCTGTGGATCCGGGTCTGGCCGTTGCCGATCTTCGCGCCGCTGCGCGAGTCGTACACCCGCGTCGGCGTCGCCAGCATCGTCGCCCCGGCCGGGAGCATCGAGAAGCCGGCCCGGACGCCGTTGATGCGGCGGGTGGAGTCGGTGATCGTGTAGTGCACCAGCTTCGCGCCGTGGGTGTACGGCCCGTAGGTCGAGGACGCGAGCACGCCTCGCTGGGCGCGCAGGGTCAGGCTGGCGGTCGCGGCGCCGGTCATGAGGTTGACGGGCACGATGTTCGCTGATCCGGTCGTCCAGATCCAGGTCGTCAGCTGCATCCCCGCGGTGGCGCTGAAGTACCACTCGACGTCCCGCAGGATGGCACCCGGCGGCAGGTCGACGGTCGCCAGCCACTGACCGGTTCCGGCGGTGCTGTACGCACCCTCGTTGGACCACGCGCGTGCGCCGCCGTCGAGCGAGTGGAAGTCGATCCAGTTGCTGAACTTGTAGGTGTAGCCGCCGATCGGCGCGCTGTTGATCCGCGGCGAGGCCGGCTGACCATCGACGGTGCGCACATCGTCGTTCCGCGCGCCCAGGCCGCTCCCAGGGTTGCCGCTGGCGTGTGCCGTCGCGGCTCCGGCAGCGCCGAGCAGCGCACCGCCGCCGAGCGCGCCGGTGAGCGCGACCATGCTGCGGCGGCTCAGTGGGAAGTTCTCGTTCTCCATGGGTCTCCCTCAACTGGTAGTCGGAGGGGTGAACCCATGGAGAAGCCATGCGATCCCGCACACGACTCAGTGCCGGATGCCTTGGACAGCCGGTCGTCGTCGTACGCGGAGCGTGGCTAGGAAATCCCCCCTTGGCCCACCCCCTGAACCTGCGATCAGAGTAGGGCCCCGCGCCCGGACATGGCACGGTTATTTCCGAACTTCTTTCAGGAGGTACGACGGTGGCTGACGTGGTCGTGGTGGGCAGTGCGAACGTCGACCTCGTGCTGCCGGTCGAGCGGATCCCGCGTCCTGGCGAGACCGTGCTGGCCCGCGGCCTGAGCCGGGGCCCGGGCGGCAAGGGAGCCAACCAGGCGGCGGCAGCGGCCCGGGCCGGCGCCGCCACGGCTTTCGCCGGCTGCCTCGGTGACGACGAGTCCGGCGCGATGCTGCGCGCGGAGCTGACCGCCGCGGGTGTCGGACTGGAGCTGGTCCGCACCACGGCGACTCCCACCGGCACCGCGATCATCTGCGTCGACGACTCCGGCGAGAACGCGATCACGGTCGCCCCGTCGGCCAACGCCGAGCTGGTCCTGGACGGTGCGGCGCTCGACGCGGCCCGGGCGGCCGCGGTCGTGCTGCTGCAGCTGGAGATACCGCTGCCGGTCGTGCGGGAGGCCGCCCGCGCGGGGCGGTTCGTCGTGCTGAACGCCGCGCCGGCCGCGCCGCTCGACGACGACCTGCTGGCTGACGTCGACCTCCTGGTCGTCAACGAGCACGAGGCCACCGTCGTCAGCGGCCTCGCCACGGGCGCGGACGCGGCTGCGACTGCTGCGTCGGTGCCGGGCGCGGCGTCAGTGTCGGCATCGGTATCGGTATCGGGGGAGGCGTCGGCGTCT
>DASXRB010000986.1:0-7518 GCA_036506875.1 Kribbellaceae bacterium
CTTCTGGAACTGCGCCACCAACCCGTCCAGACCCGCCTTCTCACCACCATCGGCCCACCACGTGAACACCTGCACGTTCTTGTCCGCCGCCCCACCACCACCGCCACCGCCACCGTTGCCACAAGCACCGACCGCCAGCAGACCGGCCACGCTGGCGACGGCAACCGCCGCGCGGGTCATCCCACGATGCATCTTCTGCACACCTTCCGAGTGATCGTTGCCGGCGCGATGCGCCACGCTGTGATGGTTCGTTCGATACCGAACTTACCTAGGTATGATCCGGGACGATATAGCCCGCGATCCCCGGCGCGCAAGAGCCCAGCAGGCTCCGACCGCCGCTCACCCCGTCGTACCTTGCCGACAGCGGAGCCCGCAAGGTTCCATCGATGGTGAAGTAACATCTGATCGGCGTCGTGGTCTTCGGGACCCACGCATGGGAGGTTGAGCGCTTGTGAGCAGCACGATCGGGCGGGTTGACGGCCGGGACCGGATCATCACCGCCCTCACCCAGCTGGGGGCGGCGTCGCGCGCGGACCTGGCCCGCCGCACCGCGCTCGCGCCGTCGACGGTGTCGACGATCGTCGCGGACCTCATGGACGAGGGCCTGGTCGTCCAGCAGGACGAGGCGGCGGTGCCCGCCGGGGGAGCGAAAGGCGGCCGTCCCGCGACCCTGCTCGTGCTGCACCGGTCCGCGGGCGTGGTGGTCGGCATCGACTTCGGCAAGCGTCACCTGCGGGTGGCCGTCGCCGACCTGTCGCACACGCTGCTGGCCGAGAGCGTGCAGGTCGTCGACGCGGACCGGCCGGCCGCGGAAGGCATCGAGACCGCCGTCGTGCTGATCCGGCAGGCGCTCGCCGAGGCTGCGGCTGAGACGTCCCAGGTCGTCGGCGTCGGCATGGGACTGCCGGGCCCGGTGCACTTCCCCGGCGGGCAGCTCGGTGACTCGACCATCCTGCCGGGCTGGGTCGGTGTGGACGCCGCGCAGGCGATGACGAGGGCGCTCGGCCTGCGCGTCGAGGTCGACAACGACGCGAACCTCGGTGCCCTCAGCGAGTGGATGTGGGGCGCCGGCCGCGGCTGCACCGAGCTCGCCTACCTCAAGGTGGCCACCGGGATCGGCGCGGGCCTGATCATCGGCGGCCGCCCGTTCAGCGGTGCGGGCGGCACGGCCGGGGAGATCGGCCACACGGTGATCGACCCCGGCGGCCCGATCTGCCGCTGCGGCAACCGCGGCTGCCTGGAGATGCTGGCGGGTGCGCAGGCGATCCTCGAGGCGCTCCGGCCCGCGCACGGTGACGACCTGTCGATCGCCGGTGTGATCGCGCTCGCCCGCGACGGCGACCCGGGCAGCAGGCGGGTGATCGCGGATGCCGGGCACGCGATCGGGATGGCGGCGGCCACCTTGTGCAACCTGCTCAACCCGCGGCGGATCGTGGTCGGCGGCGAGCTGGGCGCGGCGGGGGAGCTGCTGCTCGCGCCCCTGCGGCAGGCGCTCGAACGCGGGGCGATCCGTTCGGCGTCCCAGGACGTCGAGGTCGTCCAGGGCGCGCTCGGCGACCGTGCCGAGGTGCTCGGAGCGCTGGCGCTGGCCCTGCGCAGCCGCACGCAGCTCCCCGCGCAGTCCGCCTGAGCCGAGGCTCCCGCCGGGCGTCACTCACACACAGTTAGTTCAGCCGCGCTGCCTCACGTGCGGAAATACACCGAGTTACATACTGATTCGGGCTATTGACCCGTGGATTCCAGCAGACTACGGTCGCGAGTTAGTTCGACAGAGAAGATACCTCCCTTTGAAACCCTGCCGCCCGGCGTGGTGGCGTCCGCCTCGAGGAGGACCACAATGCTTCGCGTCCGACCTAACCCGACCGGCCCGGCGTCACCGCGCAAGCGGATGATGTCCCTGGCGGTCCCGCTCGTCCTCGCCGGGACCCTCGCGGCCTCGGCCCTCACCGCCGCGGCCACGCCCGTCACGCAGTCCGCCGGCACGCCGTACCGGACCGACGCGCAGGGGCGGGTGCTGATCAAGAACGACGGCCAGCCCTACCTGAACGCCGCGCTGCCGGTGGCGCAGCGCGTCGACGACCTGCTGTCGCGCATGACGCTGGAGGAGAAGGTCGGCCAGATGACCCAGGCCGAGCGGGGCGCGGTCGACGCCGACCCGTCGCTGGTCACCACCTGGGCGCTCGGCGCGCTGCTGTCCGGCGGCGGCTCGGTGCCGACACCGAACACACCCACGGCCTGGGCGGACATGGTGGACCGGTTCCAGTCCGCTGCGCTCGCGACCCGGCTGCAGATCCCGCTGCTGTACGGCGTGGACTCCGTGCACGGGCACGGCAACCTGTACGGCGCGACGGTGTTCCCGCACAACATCGGCCTGGGCGCGACCCGCGACCCGGACCTGGTCACCCGGGTCGAGCACGTGACGGCGGCCGAGACCCGCGCGACCGGTCCGCAGTGGGCGTTCGCGCCGTGCGTGTGCGTGGCGCGCGACGCCCGCTGGGGCCGGACCTACGAGAGCTTCAGCGAGGACCCGCAGCTCGCCGCACGGCTGGGCTCGGCCGCGATCGACGGCCTGCAGGGCACGGACGTCTCCGCGAACGACCGGGTGCTGGCGACGGCGAAGCACTACGCCGGCGACGGCGACACCGAGTACGGCACCTCGACCACCTGGACGTACAAGCTGGACCAGGGCGTGACGGTGACCAGCCGGCAGGACTTCGCCCGGATCGACCTCGCGCCGTATCTGCCGGCGGTGCAGCGCCACGACGTCGCCACCGTGATGCCGTCGTACTCCAGTGTCGACTGGACCGAGGACGGCGTCGGCAACCCGATCAAGATGCACGCGAACCGCGAGCTGATCACGGATGTGCTGAAGGGCGACCTCGCGTTCGGCGGCTTCGTGATCTCGGACTGGGAGGGGCTGCACCAGCTGCCCGGTGACTGGGCGGCGCAGGTGCGCACCGCGGTGAACGCCGGCACCGACATGTTCATGGAGCCGTTCACGTACCAGAACTTCGAGACCACGCTGCTCGACGAGGTGCACGCCGGGCGGGTTCCGATGGCGCGGATCGACGACGCCGTACGACGGATCCTGGCGAAGAAGTTCGAGCTGGGGCTGTTCGAGCACCCGTACACCGACCGCACGCACCTGTCCGAGGTCGGCTCGGCGGCGCACCGCGCGGTCGCCCGCCAGGCGGTCGCGGAGTCCCAGGTGCTGCTGAAGAACGCCGGCGGCGTGCTGCCGCTGTCGAAGCACGCCAAGGTGTACGTCGCCGGGCGGAACGCCGACGACATGGGCAACCAGACCGGGGGCTGGACGCTGAGCTGGCAGGGTGCTTCCGGACAGCACCGCAGCCCGGGTAACACCATCCTGGACGGCATCCGGCAGACCGGCGCGGACGTGACGTTCAGCGCGGACGGTTCGGCGCCGGTCGGCGACGCGGACGTGGCGGTCGTGGCCGTCGGCGAGACGCCGTACGCAGAAGGCCCCGGTGACGTCGGCGGGCCGCAGTGGGCGTACGACCCCGAGGACGGCGGCGTGCCGCGCGAGCCGAAGTCGATGGACCTGCAGCCGGTCGACCGGGACGTGATCGACAGGGTGTGCGGTGCCGTGCAGAAGTGCGTCGTGCTGGTCGTGTCCGGCCGGCCGCAGGTGATCGCGCCGGCGCAGCTGGCGAAGATCGACGCGCTGGTGGCGTCCTGGCTGCCCGGCTCGCAGGGTGAGGGCGTGGCGGACGTGCTGTTCGGCGTCAAGCCGTTCACCGGCAAGCTGGCGCACAGCTGGCCGCGCTCGGCCGACCAGGAGCCGATCAACGTCGGCGACAAGAACTACGACCCGCTGTACCCGTACGGCTGGGGGCTGCGCACGGGCCGGTGACCGCGTCACAGGGCGCCTTCTGAGCGGAGATCCCGCGCAGAAGGCGCCCTTGCGCGTCCGGGGGAAGAGTTGTGGACAAACCCTGGTTTGATAGTTACTCTCAAAAGAGATCAACTATCAGAAGAGGTGCTGCCATGGTCGTCGACGTCGGTATCCAGCACGAGGAGTTCACCGGGCACCCGCGGCGATGGTGGGCGCTCAGTGCGATGTGCATCAGCCTGCTGGTGATCGGGCTCGATCTCACCGTGCTCAACGTCGCGCTGCCGACGCTCGCGACCGACCTCGGCGCGTCGACAAGCCAGCTGCAGTGGTTCGCGAACGCCTACACGCTGGTGCTCGCCGCGCTGCTGCTGCCGGCCGGGATGCTCGGCGACCGGTTCGGGCAGAAGTGGTTGCTGCTCGGGGCCCTGATCCTGTTCGGCGCGGCGTCGGCGGCCTGCGCGTACGCCGGCTCGCCCGGGCAGCTGATCGCGGCACGCGCGGCGCTCGGGATCGGCGCGGCGTTCCTGATCCCGCTGTCGATGTCGCTGCTGAACGTGCTGTTCGCGCCGGGCGAGCGGACCCGGGCGATGACGATCTGGGTGATGGCGAACTCGCTCGGCATCCCGCTCGGACCGGTGGTCGGCGGCTGGCTGCTGGACCACTTCTGGTGGGGGTCGGTGTTCGTGATGAACCTGCCGATGGTGCTGGTCGGCGCGGTCGCCGTCGCGGCGCTGATCCCGTCGACGCGGGGTAGTCGGTCCGGCCGGATCGACGTTCTGGGGATCGTGCTGTCCGCGGCCGGCCTGGTGGTGCTCACGTACGGGCTGATCGCCGCCGGTGAGCGCGGCTGGGGTGACGCGGTGACGCTCGGCGGCATCGCGGCCGGCGCGGTCGTGCTGGCGGCGTTCGTTGCTTGGCAGACCCGGACCGCCGACCCGCTGATCGAGCTCGCGCTGTTCCGGTCGGCGCGGTTCACCTGGAGCACGGTGCTGGCGACGCTGGCGTCGTTCGCCCTGATGGGCCTGATGTTCGTGCTGCCCCAGCTGTTCCAGGCGGTGCAGGGGGTCGGGGCGTTCCAGACCGGGCTGCGGCTGCTGCCGCTGATCGGCGGCCTGCTCGTCGGCGCCAAGATCGCCGAGCGCCTGGCGGCCGCGGTGGGCGCGCGGGTCACGGTCGCGGCCGGGTTCGTGCTGATGGGCGCCGGGATGGCGATCGGCGCGTTCACCCGCGCCGGTGACGGCTACGGCTCCGTCGTGTGGTGGGTGAGCCTGGTCGGCCTGAGTATCGGCTTGACGCTGCCGACCGTGATGGACCTGGCGATGGGCGCGCTCACGCCGGAGCGCAGCGGGGCGGGCTCGGCGCTCATCCAGGCGCTGCGGCAGGTCGGCGGCACTGCCGGCGTGGCGATCCTGGGCACGGTGCTCAACTCGGTCTACCGCGACCGCGTCGACGTCACCGGGCTGCCGGGACCGGTCGCCGACGCCGCTCGCGACAGCGCGTCGGGTGCGATCGCGGTCGCCGCCCGGGCGGGCCTGCCGGGGCTGGCGGACTCGGCCCGCGGCGCCTTCGCGGACGCGATGGACGCCACCTTGTGGACCTCGGCCGGCGTGGCCCTGCTCGCGCTGGCGCTGACCGTCGCGCTGCTGCCGCACGGCCGAGCGCCCCGCGTACCCGAGCCGCCCGTCGATCGTGAGACCGCGACAATGGGCTCATGAACGCATCGGATCGGCCGCTCGGGCTCCGCGAACGCAAGAAGGCGCGGACCCGGGCGGCCATCCAGGAGCACGCGCTGCGGCTGTTCCGCGAGCAGGGCTACGCGAACACCACGGTCGACCAGATCGCCGCCGCGGCGGAGGTCTCGCCGGCGACCTTCTTCCGCTACTTCCCGACCAAGGAAGACGCAGCGCTGTACGACGCGCTGGACCCGGTGATGATCGACCTGTTCCGCGCCCAGCCGGCGGAGCTCGGGCCGACCGAGGCCCTGCGCCGGACCCTGCGCGAGTCGATGACCGCGCTCACCCCGGAACAGGTGCGGCTGGAGCAGGCGCGCCAGGAGCTGATGTTCGGCACTCCCGAGCTGCGGGCGCGGATGCTCGACCAGTTCTACGAGGGCATCGAGCTGCTGGCGGGACTGGCCGCCGAGCGGACCGGCCGCAAGCCCGACGACTTCGAGATCCGGACCTGGGCCGGCGCGGTCGTCGGTGTGGTCACGGCCGTGTACCTGGGCAAGGGCGGTCCGATGGACGAGTACCTCGCCAGCCTCGACAGCGCCCTGGACCACCTTGCGGCCGGCCTGCCGCTGTGACAGGCCGGCCGCTCCGGCGTCAGGACGCGCGCGCCGCGCGCCAGTCGTCCACCTGGACCCCGGCGATGCCCCAGTCCTCGAACCCGACCTCGTCGATCACCACGAACGTGCTGCCCGGGTCCTTGCCCAGCACCTCCACGAGCACCTGCGTGACGCCCTGGCCCGGATCCCCACGCCGGCGCTGCCGCTGCCACCCGGTTCTCGGCCGGGCCGCATCAGCACCGTCCCGCTGGTCACCGATCTCGTCGTCGAGCTGGTCGCATCGGGCGAGGGTGTTTCCGTGCTGCCGAACTGGGTCGCCGCTCCGTACGGCGACCGCGTGGCGCTGGTCCCGATCGGCCGCCGCCCGCAACCGCGGACCTGGCATCTCGCGACCCGTGCCGGTGACCAGCCGCCGGCCGTCGTCGACTTCGCGAACCTGCTCGCCGACCACTTCCGCACGGCGGTCGCTCCGGTCCGGCAGCGAGCTGGCTAGCGCTCGAGCTCGGCCTTGTACTCCTGCCAGCGCTTGACCAGCCCGTCGAGCTCGTCGGAGATGAACTCGGTGTAGGCCAGTGTCCGCCCGACCCGGACCCCGGCCGGCGAGTCGACGCCGACGGCGTCCATGCCCTCCCGCAGGCTGACCGCCCAGCGCGCCAGCAGCGGGCCGCGGCCCATGGTCGACTCCAGCAGCGCATCGTCATGTACGACGTACACATCGCGCCGGCTGCCCGGCTCCCGCTCCCGGCTGACCAGGAAGCTCTGGGTGAGGAACTTGACCCCGCCGGAGATCGCGGCCGGGCTGGCGTGCAGGGTCTCGGCGAGCTCGGCGGCGGTCATCCGGCCTTTCTCGCTGGCCAGCAGCGCCGCGAAGATCCGGGCCGGCATCCGGGGTACGCCGGACTCCACCAGTACGCCGGCGAAGCGCTCCACGAAGCGTCGTACGGCCTCGTCGTCGCGGGCGGCAGGTCGTGTCACCGGACCATCATCTCCTCTCGTCCGCGGGCTTCTCGGCAGCCGGATCGCTGTGGGCTCAGTCACGTCGTTCTGAACATTCACAAAATTTTGAAGACAGTGTAGCGTCGAAGACATGACATCCGCGATATCCGTTTCCGGACTTCACAAGTCGTTCGGCCCGACCCACGCTCTGAACGGGCTCGACCTGGACGTCACCACAGGGGAGGTGCACGGCTTCCTGGGCCCGAACGGCGCGGGGAAGTCCACCACGATCCGGGTCCTGCTCGGCCTGCTGCGCGCCGACGCCGGTACCGCGACGCTGCTCGGCGGCGACCCGTGGCGCGACGCGGTCGACCTGCACCGCCGGCTCGCCTACGTGCCGGGTGACGTGAACCTCTGGCCGAACCTGACCGGTGGCGAG
>DASXRB010000987.1:0-8139 GCA_036506875.1 Kribbellaceae bacterium
TGGTGATCCTGGCCGGCAAGGAGTACGGCTCCGGCTCGTCGCGCGACTGGGCCGCGAAGGGCACCGCGCTGCTGGGTGTGAAGGCCGTGATCACCGAGTCGTTCGAGCGCATCCACCGGTCGAACCTGATCGGCATGGGCGTGCTGCCGCTGCAGTTCCCGGCCGGTGAGAACGCCGAGTCGCTCGGCCTGACCGGCGAGGAGACCTTCGACATCGCCGGCGTCACCGCGCTCGACGAGGGCGACATCCCGCGCACGGTGCACGTGACCGCGACGGCGCCGGACGGGTCGGCGCAGGAGTTCGACGCGCTGGTCCGCATCGACACCCCCGGTGAGGCCGACTACTACCGCAACGGCGGCATCCTGCAGTACGTGCTGCGGTCGCTGATCGGCTCCTGACGTACGACGGACACCGGCCGCCCCGCCCCGTTTCTCCGCGGTGCGGCCGGTCCCCGTACGACCTGCCCGAGATCTCGGGCAGGTCGCAGGTGGCGCTGGGAAGGGCGGGTTGGTGAGGGGTTCGTGGACCTGAGTGTGCTGGCGCTGGCCGCGCTGTCGGTGCTGGTCGGCGCGGTGGCGCAGGGGACCATCGGCCTCGGCGTCGGGCTGATGGCCGCGCCGGTGGTGGCGATGCTGGACCCGACCTTGATGCCGGGCGGCGTGCTGATCCTCGGCTTCGTGATGCCGTTCCTGACGCTGGCCAACGAGTGGCGGCACGTGGACTGGCGCGACGCCGGCTGGCTGATCGGTGCCCGGACGCTGACCACCCCGCTCGGCCTGCTGCTGCTCACCTGGGTCCCGGCGTCCGCGATCGGCGTGGTCGTCGGGACCGGCGTGCTGCTCGCCGTGGGGCTGACGGTGTGGCGGCTCGACGTCGGGGTCAGCCCGCGGAACCTGGCGATCGCGGGTGCGGTCGGCGGTGTGTCGGGCACGGCCGCGTCGATCGCGGGACCGCCGGCCGCGATCGTGCTGCAGCACCAGCACGGGCCACGGCTGCGCGCCACCCTGGCCGCGTTCTTCTGCGCCGGCTCCGCGGTGTCGCTGGCCGCCCTGTCCGCCGGCGGGCGGCTGACCGCCCGTCAGATCGAGTACGGCGTGAGCTGGATCCCCGCGCTCATGGTCGGGTTCGCCGTGGCCGTACCGCTGCAACGGCGCCTGCACGGGCCGCGACTGCGCTCAGCGGTCCTCACACTGGCCGCGCTGTCCGCGGTGGCGGCGATCCTCAAAGCACTGCTCTGATCGCGTTCTGTCGGTGCCGTGCGATGTACTGCGGAGATGGCGGCAACGGACTATCTCGAGGCGCACCCGGGTGAGCGGGCGCTGGCGGCGCGTGACGCGCTGGGCACGGACGTCCTGGTCGACTGGTGCGTCGATCTGCTGACCGGGCGGATCAGCAGCGCCCGAGCCTGCACCGACCCGTCGCTGCCGGACCTGACCTGGCTGGGCGGGCGCTCGGTGTCGGGCGAGGTCTCGTGGTCCCCGGCCGAGCCGCCGAACGACTACTGGGTGCGGGTCTGGGCCGCCCGGACGTTCCTCTACGTCTGGCGTGACGACGTGCCGGCGGCGCTGGTCGAGGGCCTGTCGGACGACCACTGGCGGGTCCGGCACGACATCGCCCGGGTGGTCGCGAAACGCGAGGTCGGCCAAGCGGTGCCGCATCTGCTGCCGCTGCTGGACCACGAGCTGCCGCGGGTGCGGGTGGTCGCCGTACGAGCGATCGGGGCGGCGGGAGAGGCCGAGCACGTCCCGGCGGTCGCCGCGCTGCGGGACGACGGGGACGCGAGTGTGCGGGCGGCGGTCGAGCGCGCCCTGGACCGGCTCGTACGACGCCTGGACCGGCCGCTGGAGGACCTGCTTGACGACGCGTGAGCCGGACCGGCGTCTGAGTCAGGCCAGCGTGATGGTGTCGCCGGAGACCGAGATCTGCTTCGGCGCCAGCGGCGCGGGAGCGGGCCCGCCGACGACCGAGCCGTCGGCGATGGCGAACTTGCTGCCGTGGCAGTCGCAGTTGATGGTGCCGCCCGCGACCGACGCGACCGGGCAGCCCTGGTGGGTGCAGATCGACGTGAAGGCCTTGAACGTGCCGGCCGCCGGCTGGGTGACGACGACCTGGGCGTCGGTGAAGATCTTGCCGCCGCCGACGGGGACGTCGGCCGTGCTGCCGAGAGCGGTACCGGACGGAGGCGCGCTGGACGTCGTACCGCTGCTGGAGTTGTCGTAGCTGGTGCAGCCGGCAACGAGCCCGGCGGCGAGGCCCGCGAGCACGGTACGGCGGGTCGGTTCCACGGCCCGGCTCCTCTCGTTCACTCCCATCACCTCGTGACACCGAAGGTGGTGAAGAACCACAGCGACGACGTGAGCCACAGACCGGTGAAGGCGGCGAAGACCACGCCGCCGACCACCGGGAGCAGCCAGCCGGGGGAGTCGTCGCGGCTCAGCCCGAGCATCTTGGCGGTGAACGCGCCGTAGAAGACGCAGCCGAGCAGCGAGTGCAGCAGGACCCGCGGGTCGTCGTACTGGAAGCCGAGCGCGTACAGGCAGTGCGCCACGACCGGGATCGTCACCGCGACGGCGGCGCGGCCGGACCAACGGTGTACCGGACCGAGCCAGGCCCGGTCCGCCAGTGCGGGCAGCCGGCCGAACATCGCCAGCGCGCTGACCAGCTGGACGACGGCCAGCAGCAGTGCGACGGTCGCGAGCCAGGACTTCACCGAGCGGGCGCTGGAGAACCCGGCCACGTTCACCGCGACACCGGTGGGCTCGTGCAGCCGCCCGTACATGCCGAGCGCGACCGCGACGGCCGCGCCGGCCGCGAGCGGTACGGCGACCGTGACGGTCCAGGTGGACGCCCGTACCGGTGTCGTCGTCATGCGGCTGCTCCCGTCTCAGAAGATGTCGTCGCCGGACACCCGGCGGGCCGTCACCGTCACCCCGCTCAGCACCGCCCGGCCGCGCACGGTGTCCAGCCGCGGCGCGGGTGCCGGCGTCCCGTCGTCGGCGATCCCGACCTGGCTGCCGTTGCCGAGCACGATCCAGCCGATCGTGGTGACGGCGCCGCGCACCCTGGCGCGGGCCCGGTACAGGCCGGCCGGTACGGCGACCCTGGTGATCCGGAACGACACCCGGTGGCCGGGCACGCCGACCACGCCGGTGATCGCGGTCCGCGTCGCGTCGAGCGTGCCGGTGAGGCGGGCCCCGCGGGGGGAGGTCAGCCGCAGGCGGGTGCCGCGGACGGATCCGGTCAGCCAGGCCTCGACCCGGCGGCCGTCGCACAGGTACGCCGCGGCCCGGTCGCCGGCGACCGCGATCGCGAGCGTCGCGTAGTGCGCGGCGGTGCGGCCGGCGTACACGCTCGCCCGCCGCGGCACCGGCTTCGGACTGGTCGTCGGGGTCGCCGTCGGCGTGGTGGCCGTCGGTGCGGTGGGCGTCGGCGTCGCGGAGGCTGTCGCCACGGGGGTCGTCGCCCCGTACGGCGACGGGCTGCCGGTGCTCTGCGTGCTGTCCACCACGAGCATGACGACCAGACCCACGGCCGCGGCCGTGAGGGTCACCAGCGGACTGCGATGCGCCATCTCACCCCACCCAGATCGTTCCGGCGGCACGCCGGCCCCGCCCACCCAGAGGATCACCCAGCACCACCGGCCGGCGCAACGGCCGTAACCGACCCGTGTCATGCCGGCGCGGTCATGGCAGCGCGGTCATGGCAGCGCCGCGCGCACCTTCGCGGCGTACGACTCGGCCTCGCCGGCGGCGTACCGGGTCCGCGGCCAGAAGAAGCCGCGCAGCCCGTCGCCCTTGGTCCGCGGCACGACGTGCACGTGCAGATGCGGCACGGACTGGGACACGACGTTGTTGAGGGCAACGAACGATCCCTGCGCGCCGAGCCCGTCCCGCACCGCGGCGGCGACGGTGCGGGCGGCGCCGAACAGCTCCGGCAACAGCTCGTCCGGCAGGTCGGTGAGCGTCGCGATGTGCTGCCGGGGCAGCACCAGCGTGTGCCCCTTGAACACCGGCCGGGCGTCCAGGAACGCGACCACGGTGTCGGTCTCCAGGATCCGGTGGGACGCGACGTCGCCGGCCACGATCTGGCAGAACAGGCAGTCGCTCATCAGCCGAGCTTGCTGTCGACGAAGCACCAGCGCCAGGCCTCGCCGGGCTCGAAGCTGCGCATCACCGGGTGCTCGGTGCCGCGGAAGTGCTTGCTGGCATGCCGGTTCGGGGAGGAGTCGCAGCAGCCGACGTGACCGCAGCCCAGGCAGAGCCGCAGGTGCACCCAGCTGGTGCCGTCGCGCAGGCACTCCTCACACCCGTCCGGGGTGTTCGGGGTGACCACCTGCGGCGCCTCCTCCAGGTGCTCGCAGCCGGCCAGGTTGCCCGGTGCGCGCAGATCGGTGTTCCGGCCGCCCACGTCGTCCTCCTCCGCTCGGTCGAGGATCGACTCCTCGATGTCCAGCGAGACCAGGGCCCGTTCCAGTACCTCGCCGGCGATCAGGCCCTGGTTGCGCACCTTGAGGATGTGCCGGCGCTCGGCGTCCAGCATGACCATCCGCAGCCGGCGATAGGCCTCGCTCGGTGTCTCGGCCTCCGACTCCGGCCGCCCCAGCCGTTCCCACGCGGCCTGGGTACGCGCCTCGCCCCGGGCCTTCAGCTGCTTGACCACGGCGTCGTCGTCGGTCTCGCTGAGCACGTCCTTCAGCTCGGACCAGGCGGCCTTGTGCGCTGCCTGCAGCACCGCGGCCTCCTGCAGCGCGTCCTCGGCCGGGTCAGGCCCGGCCAGCCGGAGGAGCCGCACCAGCATCGGCAGCGTGAACCCCTGCAGCAGCAGCGTGCCGCCGACCACGACGAGCGCGGCGAACACGAGCACTTCCCGGTACGGCGTGTCGCCGGGAAGCACGAACACCGCGGCCAGCGTGACCACGCCGCGCATCCCGGCCCAGGAGATGACCGCCGGGTACGTCCACGGTGGGCTCGGGTCGGCCCGCCGGACCGCCGGGATGAGCCACCGCGGCAGGTAGGTGGCCGGGAACACCCAGACCGGCCGCAGCAGCACCACCGCGGCGATCACTCCGAGCGTGCCGGCCGCGATCCGGCCGGGGGACAGATCGCTGTCCGCGAGCCCTTCGAGGATCCAGCGGGCCTGCAGCCCGATCAGCAGGAAGACGGTGTTCTCCAGCAGGAACTCCACCGTGCGCCAGTTGGTCCGCTCCGAGATCCGCGATGCGGCCGACTGCAGCACGAACGCCTTGTGTCCTAGCAGCACCCCGGTGACGACGACCGCGAGCACGCCCGACGCGTGCAGCTCCTCAGCCGGCAGGTACGCGACGAACGGCGTGACCAGCCCGACCGAGGTATCCAGCACCGGGTCTTTGATCAGCCGCCGTACCTTCGCGACCACGAACGCCACCACGAGGCCGACCAGCAGGCCGCCGCCGGCCGAGCGCAGGAAGTCCCAGCCGACCGACCAGACCGTGACGGTTCCCGCGAAGGCCGCGATCGCGGTTCGCAGGCAGACCAGCGCGGTCGCGTCGTTGAGCATGCTCTCGCCCTCGAGGATGTTCACGATCCGCCGCGGCATCCCGACCCGGCGCGCGACCGCAGTGGCCGCCACCGCGTCCGGCGGCGCGACGACCGCGCCGAGCGCCAGCGCCGCCGGGAACGGCACCGGCAGCAGCCACCACGCGACCAGCCCGACCCCGACGGCGCTGAACACCACGAGACCGACCGACAGCAGGCCGATCGCCCGTCGGTTGCGTCGGAAGTCCACCAGGCTGGTCCGGATCGACGCGGCGTACAGCAGCGGCGGCAGGAACCCGACCAGCACGACCTCGGCGCTCAGCTCGACCCGCGGCACGTGCGGTATGTACGACGCCGCGACGCCGACCAGGGTGAGCAGGAGCGGCGCGGAGACCCCGATCCTCCGGGCTCCCGCGGCGCCGGCCGCCACCACCGTGATCAGGGCAACGATCTCGAGCGCGACGTCCACCCGAACAGTCTTCCAGGCCGCTGCGCGCTGCCCGAGATGTCGGGTAGCTCGCAGCGGCCCTGCCTGACTTCTGACTGGTGCGTGACTTCGCTGGTTACTCTCCGGTTTACCTTTCACCGTGCGACGCCGCGGGAGATGAGGAGCCGCCGATGTCCGCCAGCATGTTCCGCCGGGCGCTGCCCCGGGTCACCGTCGTACTCGGCCTGTTCGCAGGGATGGTGGTCGTACCGTCGTCGGCCACGGCCGCGACGCCGACGGTCACCAACGGGTGCGTGAACAGCGTTCCCGAGCCGGGCACCACCACGCCGGTCAAGATCTGCTACACGCTGTTCAAGCCGTACGGCGCGAGCAGGACCCGGCCGGTGCCGATGATCCTGCACAGCCACGGCTGGGGTGGGACCCGGACCACGACGGCCTCGTCGTTCCAGGCCTGGCTGGACGCCGGGTTCGGGGTGCTGAGCTTCGACCAGCGCGCGCACGGCGAGAGCGGTGGCGTCGCGCACGTGATGAACCCGAACTACGAGGGCCGCGACGTGATCAAGATCGTCGACCTGGTCGCGAGCCTGGACTGGGTGCGCAAGCAGGCGCCGGGTGACCCGGTGCTCGGCTCGATCGGTGGCTCGTACGGAGGCGGGTACCAGTTCGCCGGCGCGTTCACCGAGCTGTGGCTGAAGGGCCGGACCCGGTTCGACGCGCTGGCCCCGGAGATCACCTGGTGGGACCTCAAGCAGTCGCTGGCGCCGCAGGAGGTGCCGCGCGCGATGTGGCTGTCGGTGCTGTTCGCCGCCGGCGGGTCGAAGCTCCCGCCCGAGGTGCAGCAGGCGTTCGTCGAGGCGATCGCGACCGGCGGCTGGCCGGCGGGAGACACCGGGAAGATGCTCGACGCGTTCTTCGCCAAGAACGGTCCCGCCTGGCACGTGTCGCAGGGCCGGAAGCTGAACATCCCGGTGCTGTTCGGCCAGGGCATCACCGACAACCTGTTCAGCCTGAACCAGGGCCTGAAGAACTGGTCATACGCGTTGACCGACACCGCTCGAGCGCGCAGCATCTTCGTCGGCTACAACGGCGGTCACACGTTGCCCGCGACGCTGCCGCCGGGGTACGGCACGCCGGGTGACCCGTGCTCGGTGAAGCTCGGCAGCGCGTCGTTCTCGGCGCTCGCGCTGCGGTTCATGAAGCTGCGACTGAAGGGGATCGGGACCGGCCTTGCCGGCTTCGGCGAATACCACCTGGCGACGGCGGACGGCCGATGCGTGACCCAGCGCTCGCTGGCGCCGAACACGACCTACGCGCTGCCGTCGATCACGACCACGAGCGCCGCCGGCGCGCCGCTCGCGGTGAAGGTCGCGGCGGGGCCGGTGAAGCTCGCCGGCCCGGTGACGCTGAGCGCCGCCGTGACCAGCCTCGTCGCGGACAGCCGGGCCTTCTTCGGGCTGAGCGTCGGCACCAGCCCACTGGACGCGAAGGTGATCCAGAACAACACCATGCCGCTGCGGCTGCCGACGGCCCTCAGTGGTGCGGCCCGCACGGTCGAGCTGCCGTCGGTCGCGGTCGACGTGCCGGCCGGCAAGACCCTCTACCTGACCGTCTCACCTGTCGCGGACATGTACGCCGGCCAGAACAGCCGGGTCCCCGGCACCATCCGCCTGGACGCCG
The DNA here is from genome assembly GCA_036506875.1 of Kribbellaceae bacterium. Classification (GTDB taxonomy): domain Bacteria; phylum Actinomycetota; class Actinomycetes; order Propionibacteriales; family Kribbellaceae; genus DASRHY01. Next base: position 7,639 of record DASXRB010000987.1, read on the forward strand.
TACGGCTGACCCTGCACCGCGATACCTGAGCCGGCCCGAACCCGCCACCCCGGGGCGCCCAGCACGGCGCCCCGGGGTCTCCTGCTCCTGGATTTGGCCGAGCCCAACACCCCGGGGCGTCGTGCGGAACACCCCGGACTGGACGCACTCGGTCACCGCACAGCGGTGAGCTCCCGGACGCGCGCGAGATAGGGCTTATACGCCGAGGTGAAGGGCTCGGCGACCGTGATGTTGGCCGTCACCCAGTCGCAGGTCGCCCGCGCGGTGTCGATCACGCGGTCCGGGTAGTTGTACTTGACCTGGTGGACGGCGAACTCGTCCTCATCGATGACCCGCACCGACCCGTCGCGCATCTTCCGGATGTCGAGGTCCAGGTCGACCGCCGTGACCGTGTTGTCGGAGATCTCCGCCGGCGTGGTGATGTCGCAGTACACCTCTGTCTCGTGCGGCTCGTCGTTGAACAGCGCGCTCCACCAGGCGTTGCGCGGGAACAGTCGCACC
>DASXRB010000988.1:0-1611 GCA_036506875.1 Kribbellaceae bacterium
TGCCACCCGACGCGCCGGACCGCGCCGGCCGGATCACCACCGCGCTGTCCGAAGCGGCGGACATCCCACTGGCGATCGCGGAGACCGGCGCCGAGGCGGCGTCGATCGGCGCGCAAGTCTTCCAGTCGGGAAACGCCAACCTTCGCGGCGATGCGCTGGCCGCCGTACGGATGGCCGGCGCGGGCGTCCGCACGGCGGCCGCTCTGGTCCGGATGAACCTCGCCCAGGCCGACCTCATCGACGGCCGGGAACGGCGGGCCGAAGCTGCCGTCGCGGTCGTGGCCGCGGCAGAGGCCGCGACCGAGGCGGGCCTTGCGTCCAGCTGATACATCAGTAGTATATCAGCGTGCCGACATCGCCATTGACGAACGTGGCCGTTCTGGTCCCGGACCGGCCCGAGATCCGGTCGCTGTCCGAACGTGCGTACTACCTGATTCGCCACCTCATCGTCTCCCTGCAGCTACCGCCCGGCTCGAGCATCGACGAGCGGCGACTGATGACCGACCTCGGCCTGGGCCGGACGCCGATCCGGGAAGCGCTGCGCCGGCTGGCCACCGAGGATCTCGTCGCCGTCTACCCGCGACGCGGCATGTTCGTCACCGCGGTCGACGCCGGCGACCTCGCCGGGGTCACCGAGGTGCGGCTGGTGCTGGAAGGCCACGCCGCGCGTCTCGCCGCCGAACGCGCAACTCTTGCCGAGCGCGAGCAGGCCACCGCCCTGATCACCGAGGTCGACGCGTGTCACGCCGACGCTGCCCACGCCGCGCTCATCGAGGTCGATCAGCGCATCCATCACCACGTCCACCGCTGCACCCACAATCCCTTCCTGGTGGCAACGCTGGAGAACTACTTCGTCCTGGCGCTGCGGATCTGGTTCCTCGTGCTGGATCGGGTCGGCCGGCTCGACGACGCCGTGCGGGAACACCGGGATCTGCTCGACGCGGTCCGCCGCGGCGACCCAGACGGAGCCGAGCGCGTCGTCCGTCAGCACATCACTGGCTTCGAGCGGGAGATCCGGAAGGTGCTCTGAGAACCCATGGCCGAGCGCAGATCAGCCCTGTACGACGTGCACCGGCGCCTCGGCGCGGAGATGGTCAAGGGGGGCGGCGACTACCTGTTCCCGCAGTCCTACCAGTCGCCGGTCACCGAGCACCTGAACGTCCGGCGCAACGTCGGCATGCAGGATCTCTCCTCGATGGGCGAGATCGACGTGAAGGGGCCGGGGGCGGAGCGGTTGCTCAACCACCTGCTGGTCAACGAGGTCCGAGACATGGAACCGGGCCGGCTGCGCTACTCGACGATCTGCAACGACGCCGGCGGCGTCGTGGACGACATCACCGTCTACAAGTTTCACGACGAGCACTTCATGGTGGTCGCCAGCAGCGCACCACGGAAGGAGACGCTGCGCTGGATCAAGGAGCACGCGATCGGCACCGCCACCTACGCCACCGACGTCACCGGCGCGCTCGCGCTGATCACCGTCCAGGGCCCGCGGTCGCGCGACCTGCTGAAGGCGACGGTCGAGGACGCGCCGGTGGAGTCGCTGAAGTTCTTCCGCTTCTCCCCCGGCCGCATCGGCGAGACCGAACTGGTCGTGTCCCGTTCCGGGTA
>DASXRB010000989.1:0-10367 GCA_036506875.1 Kribbellaceae bacterium
CATGACAACCCTCAACCGCCCCCGCCGCAACAGGCCGGGGCGCGGTGAGCCGTCCGCGTCAGCCGAGCAAGGCGATGAGGCCGGCGGCGAGGCCGCCGCGCCAGCAGGCGTAGTCGTGGCCGCCGCGGTACTCGCGGTACGTCGCGCGGTCCCCGAGAATCCGGCCCATCCGCTGGTTCTCCGCGAGCAGCATCCGCTCGTAGCTCCCGACCTCGACGAAGACCCGTGAGTCCAGACCCTCGGCCGCCTCGTACGCCGACAGCACGCCCTGGTGGCCATCACCTCACCCCACCGGTCCTCGTCCGGGTGCTCGCCGCGCAGTGGCCGGTCGCGCACCACGCACAGGTGGTACGACGTGCGCAGGTCGGGCGGCAGCGAGAGCGTCCGGCGCCAGGTGCCGTCGCCGCCGGGTTCGAGCAGGTACGGCGTGATGTCGCCGTCGTCGTGCGCGTCGTCCGTCACCGCGATCATCCGGACGACCACGTCGACCGCCGGACGCACCGGGTCGTCGTCGGTCCACACGAACGGGACGTCCACGGTCGTGGCGGTGTCGAGGCTCATGGCGCGAACCCTGCCAGCCGCCGCCGACAGCCCTCAACCGCAGCCGGTGTGGACGGTCGCCCAGACGGTCTTGCCACCGAGCGCTGGCGTCGAGCTCCAGTGGTCCGCGCAGGCCTTCACGATCTGCAGGCCGGAGCCGCCGTCACCGTTCGGCGGGCGCAGCACGGCGGGTGCCGCGCTGTGGTCGCCGACCGACACCGTCAGCAGCTCGCGGCGCAGCTCGAGCCGCAGGGTGGCCGGGCCAGCCGTGTGCCGTACCGCGTTGCCGACCAGCTCGGCGCCGATGGTCTCCGCGTCGTCGGTGGCGTCGTCGCAGTGCCAGGTCGCGCAGGTGTTCCGGATGAATTCGCGGCCCTCCGTCACCGCGGCCGGCGACGTGCCCACCGGCATCCGGGCCAGCCGGCGCGGCGGCGACCGGTCGAGCGCGGCCAGCGCCGTCCGCATCGTCGGGTACACCCGCAGCAGCCGGCTGACCCCGACCAGCCACGCGCCCTGCTCGGCCGCCGGCGGCCCGGAGACCAGCACCAGCTCGGTACCGGTCCAAGGCGCCGTGCGGTGGACGGCGGCCGGGAACACGTGCAGCAGGTGCGGTGCCTTGACGTACAGCAGGCTCAGGTCGACGACGACCGCGTCGGCCTGCTCGGCCAGGCAGGCGAGCACCGCGTGCTGCAGGTGCGGAGCAGTGGGCACAGCGAGAACGCCGACCGGCGTGACCACAGTCACCGCCCCGTCGGCATCGAGCCCGATGTGCAACGCCGGATCAGCCGGCGTACCCCGAGTGCGCCGCATGGACCGTCCTCTTACTGACAGCCTGCCTTCACGGCGCCGCGCCAAACCTGCCAATCGAGCGGTACGACGGCCGCCCGCGCCGGTCACGCCTGGACGAGCCCGCGCTCCAGGTGGCCGACACGGCTCGGAGCACACGGATGGCGTTGTCGCAGTCGTCCGGGGCCAGCTCGTCGAGAAGTGTCCATTACTGCGTCGTAAGTGGTGACAACGTGCGCTTACGCGTGCAGAATCGGGCTCACTCTGCCCAATGTTGCGCGTAGCGAGGCCACTGTGAGCATTTCTGTTCGTTCAGGTCGAAGTCTGTGGATTGCGGTGGGTCTCGCGCTCGCCGTCGTCGCCGCGTTCGTCGCCGGCCCGGCCGCGAGCCCGGCTGCCGCGTCGGCGACCCAGGAGCTCGGTGACGTGACCGGGTTCGAGGCCGACGGAGCGTCGTACACGCTGACCGCGCGGCAGGCCAAGGTGCGGGTCGTGTTCGTGTCGGCGGACGTGTTCCGGATCTGGCTGGCGCCGGACGGGGTCTTCACCGACCCGGCGAACACGCCGCCGCCGGACCCGAACGCGCCGGCCTCGGACATCGTGGTGAAGAAGGACTTCCCGGCGCCGGCCACCACCTGGTCGGACCAGGGTGACTACTACTCGCTGCGCACGGACAAGGTCGAGGTGCGGGCGAGCAAGTCGCCGCTGCGCTTCTCGCTCCACAGAGCCGACGGCTCGCTGATCTGGGCCGAGACCGCGCCGCTGTCGTGGACCGACTCGACGGCCAGCCAGTCGCTCGGCCGCGGCGCCACCGAGCAGTTCCTCGGCGGCGGCATGCAGAACGGCCGCTACAGCCACCGCGACCAGACCATCAAGGTCGAGCGCAGCTTCAACTGGGAGGACGGCGGCTCGCCGAACTCCTCGCCGTACTACATGTCCTCCGCCGGCTACGGCGTGCTCCGCAACACCTTCGCCCCGGGCAACTACGCGTTCACCGACCCGGTGGTCACGACGCACAACGAGAAGCGGTTCGACGCGTACTACTTCGTCGGCGACTACAAGACCTCGCTGGACCGGTACACCGAGCTGACCGGGCGGCCGTTCATGCCGCCGGTCTACGGCCTGGAGTACGGCGACTCCGACTGCTACAACCGCGGCCACTACGGAGTCGACCCGGATCCCAGCAACAACTGGAAGACGCACCCGGACAAGCAGACCACGCTGGACGCGATCAAGGTCGCGCAGCGGTTCAAGGACAGCGACATGCCGGCGGGCTGGATGCTGGTCAACGACGACTACGGCTGCGGCTACTCCGACGACCTCGGGTACGAGCTGGTCGACGGCACCTACTGGGGCAAGCGTGAGATCGAGCCGCTGACCCGGACCGGTGACGCGCTCCGCAGCCGCGACATCCAGATGGGCCTGTGGACGCAGTCCGCGCTGGACCGGCAGCCGGCCGAGGTCGGCCAGGCCGGTGTGCGGGTGCGCAAGCTCGACGTCGCCTGGGTCGGGCCGGGCTACCGCTACGCGCTCAGCGCCTGCGACACCGCGCACGACGGGATCGAGCGGTACAGCGACGCCCGCGGCTACGCGTGGATGGTGGAGGGCTGGGCCGGCGCGCAGCGCTGCGCGGTGATGTGGACCGGCGACCACAGCGGCTCGCTGGACGCGATCAAGTGGCAGATCCCGGCGATCCACGGCTCCGGCAACTCCGGGATCGCCTACGCGGCGGCCGATGTCGACGGCATCTTCGGCGGCAGCGGCAAGAGCTACGTGCGCGACCTGCAGTGGAAGGTGTTCACGCCGGCGTTCATGTCGATGAGCGGCTGGGCGAACCCGGCGTACAAGCAGCCCTGGGCGTACGGCGAGCCGTACACCTCGATCAACCGGACCTACCTCAAGCTGCGCGAGCGGCTGCTGCCGTTCCTCTACTCCTACGCCGCGGAGGCGCACGCGACCGGCGCGCCGATCGACCGCTCGCTCCCGATCGAGTATCCGTCCGACGCCAACACCTACGGCGGCGACGCGACGTACGAGTTCCTGGCCGGCAAGGAGTTCCTGGTCGCGCCGATGTGGGGCGCCGACGAGGTGCGCAGCGGGATCTACCTGCCCGCCGGGCTGTGGGCGGACTACTGGACCGGCAAGGTCTACCAGGGCCCGACGACGATCAAGGGCTACTACGCACCGCTGGACAAGCTGCCGCTGTTCGTGAAGGCCGGCGCGGTGGTGCCGATGTGGAAGAACGGCATCAACAGCTACGCCGAGCAGACGCCCGGCGATCGCGTCACCGTCGACGTCTACCCGCAGGGCACGTCGTCGTTCACGCTGTACGAGGACGACCGCACGACGCGCGCCTTCCGGACCGGGCAGGCCGCGCGGCAGCGGTTCGACGTCACCGCGCCGGTCACCGACCGCGGCGACGTGACCGTCCGCATCGGGTCGGGTGAGGGCTCGTACGACGGGAAGCCGGCGGCGCGTCCGTACGAGCTGACCGTGCACACCGGCTCGAAGCCGCAGGTGGTCAAGCTCGGCGACAACCCGATCGTTGCCTTGAGCACCAAGGCCGAGTACGACGCGGCCACGAACGGGTGGTTCTACGACGCGGCCGACCGCGGTGGTGTCGTGTACGTGAAGACGCCGGCGGTGTCCACGAGCGGGACCGCGGTGGTGACGCTGGCGGCGACCAGCTCGCTCGGCGGCGGGCCGCACCTGGCCGACTCCTTCGGCACCCCGGAGCTGTCCTCGCCGTCGCTGTGGAACGCGCCCGGCCAGCCGACCGAGGTGACCGCGACGTTCCGCAACGGCAGCACGAACACCATGCACAACGTGAAGCTCGCCCTCGCGCTGCCGTCCGGCTGGACCGCGACCGGTGACGGCGCCTTCAACCGCGTCGACCCGGGCCGGACCGTGACCGCGAGGTTCGCGGTCACACCGGGCGCGGACGTGAAGCCGGCGTCGTTCACGCTCCGCCTCGACGCGTCGTACGTTGCCGAAGGCAACTCGTATCTGAACGGCACGGTGGCGACCGCGCAGCTGCCCTACGCCTCGGTGTCGGACGCGGCGAACGTCGTCGGCATCAGCGACGCGGCGACGTACAGCAAGGGCAACTTCGACGGCTCGGGTGACAGCTTCTACGGCGAGGCGCTGGCCGCGGCCGGGTACACGCCGGGTGCGAAGGTGACCGTGCAGGGCGCGGAGTTCACCTGGCCGTCAGGCCCGCCCGGCATGCCGAACGTGGCGAAGGGCCAGACCGCGCCGATCCTGGTGTCCGGCAAGGGCAGCTCGCTCGCGCTGCTGGGAGCGGGCGCGAGCCTGAACGCGCGCGGCACGGTGACGATCATCTACACCGACGGCACCGAGTCCAAGCAGAACCTGCAGCTGCCGAACTGGTGCTGCCAGGACCCGACGACCGGCGGCGCGGTCACCGCGGTCTCGGTGAAGGGCCGCTACACGCCGTCCGGGCTGGGCAACACGACGGTCGACTACCGGGTGTCGTACGTCGCGGTGCCGGTCGACCCGGCCAAGACGGTGCGGGCGATCCGGCTGCCCGGCGGGCCGATCGGCTTCTTCGCCGCGACCGTCGCGGACAAGCCGTTGCCTCCGGCACCCAAGGGTGACGCGTTCGTCAGTGACCTGCAGTGGCTGGACTCGACCAACGGCTGGGGCCCGGTCGAGCGCGACCACAGCAACGGCGAGAACGCGCCCGGTGACGGCGGCCCGATCACCCTGGACGGCGTCACCTACGCCAAGGGCCTCGGCGCGCACGCGCCGTCGGAGGTCAAGGTGTGGCTGGCCGGCAACTGCTCGGCGTTCACCGCCGAGGTCGGCGTGGACGACGAGGTCGCCGACCGCGGCCGGGTCAGCTTCAGGGTCGCCGTCGACGGTGTCGTGAAGTACACCTCGGAGCTGATGACCGGCACCTCGCCGACCGCGCCGGTCTCGGTCGACGTGACCGGCGGGCGCACGCTGTCGCTGCAGGTCACCGACGGCGGCGACGGTGTCACCAGCGACCACGGCGACTGGGCCGACGCCAGGCTCACCTGCAACCCGTAGGCGGGTGGTGGCGGAGCCGGCGCAGGCAGGCGGCCGCGAGGAGGATGAGGACGGCCGTGGTCACCAACGTGGTGCGGTAGCCGGTGGCACTCGCGAGCACCGCGGCGGCGGCCGGTGCGGTGGCGCGAGCCACGATGACCGGTGCCGCCAGCGTGCCCGCGACGGTGCCGTAGCGGGTGGCGCCGTACCGCTCGAGCAGGATCGCCGGCGTCGCGATCGCGGCCACCCCGAAGCCGAGCCCGACCGCCACGATGCACGCCGCCGCCCCGGCGACCGACCCGCTCGCGGCCGGCATGGCCGCCAGGGCAGTGGCTTGTACGACGAACACCCCGGCCGCGATCGCTGCCATCGGCAACCACCGGCGCAGTAGCGAGACGACGACGCGGCCGGTCACCGAGAGCAGTCCGAGCAGCCCCGCGAGCGTCGCCGCGACGGCGGGAGGGTGTCCGGCACCCGTCAGATAGAGCACGAGGTGTACGGCGACCACCGCGAGCGCGCCGCCCTGCAGCACGAAGGCCGCCGTCAGCAACCAGAACCCGCGGTCCCGCAGCACTCTCGCCACCGTCCCGCGGTCACGCGCCGTCCTGTCGTGCAGGGCTGCCGGGTCGATCCGCGCGGCGGGCGTCGTACCACGCAGGGCGAGCGCGTGCAGTGGGATCGCCAGCGCGCCGTACGCGACGGCGAGGATCTGCAGCGCGCCGCGCCAGCCGTAGGCCGCGGCCAGCCGGCCGGTCAGCGGCATGAAGATCGTGCTCGCGAGCCCGCCGACCAGGGTGACGGTGAGCAGCGCGTTCGCGCGGCGGGCCGGGTCGGTGACCGACACGACCACCGCGAAGGCCGGTTCGTACAGCACCATCGAGTACGCGACACCGAGCAGCACGAACACGGCGTACAGCTCGAGCGGCCCGGTCACCCGCGACCAGCCGAGCACGGCGAGGACGCCGAGCACCGAGCCCGCCGTCATCAGGGCATGGCCGCCGCGCCGGTCGAGCCAGCGGCCGACCGGGATCGACATCGTGCCGGCGACCAGCACCGCGATGGTGAGCGCGGTCGCGGCGGCGGCGGGGTGGATCCCGAGGCCGGTGCTCATCGGGCCCAGCAACACGCCGAAGGTGTAGTACAGCACGCCGTAGCCCGCCGTCTGGGTGATCGCGAACGCCGCAACGACACCCGGGCGGGAGCGGTGCCGCGCGTCGGCGGCAGCCGTTCCCGCGGTGGTCGTCATCAGCCGCAGCAGCCCGACGAGGTGACGGCCGGCTGGTCGATGACGGTCAGCAGGCCGCCGCTGATCCCGGTCGGCAGACCGCGCGCCGGCGCCTCGGTGGTGGCCTGCGGGGCCGGGCCGCAGCATCCGCCGCCCGCCTCCTCGCCGGACACCAGGCTCGACGAGCACACACCGGTCTCGGGCAGGGACAGCCGGACGTCGCGGGCCGCTTCCCAGTCGCCGGCGAGCGCGGCGACGACGGACCTGGCCTGCTCGTACCCGGTGGCGAGCAGGAAGGTCGGCGCGCGGCCGTACGACTTGGCGCCGATCGCGTAGTACCCGGTCTCGGGGTGGCCGAGCTCGTCCACGCCGTGCGGCGGGACCGTGCCGCAGGAGTGCTTGTTCGGGTCGATCAGCGGGGCCAGTGCGCGGGTCGAGCCGAGGATCGGGTCGAGGTCGAGCCGCAGCTCCGACACGATCTGGTGGTCCGGCCGGAAGCCGGTCGCGTTCACCACGACATCGGCGAGCACGATCCGGCCGCCGGCCGTCAGCTCCACCCGGCCGCCGACCTCGCGGACCGCCTCGGTGCGGAAGCCGGCGACCAGCTCGACCCGGCCGGCCGCGACCAGGGCGCGCAGCCGGAGGCCGAGGGCGCCGCGCGCCGGCAGCTCGTCGTCGGCACCGCCGCCGTAACTCCGGGCCTGGCTCGCGCCGCGCACCACCCAGACGACCTCGGTACCGGGCTCCGCGAGCTCGGCCAGGTCGAGCAGCGTGGTGGCCGCCGAGTGGCCGGCGCCGACGACCGCGGTACGACGGCCCGCGAAGCGGTCCCGGTCCGCGCCGAGCACGTCCGGCAGCGCGTGCGCGATCGCCGGGGCGGCCGCGGTCTCGCCGCGTGCCGGGATGCCCGAGCCACCGAGTACGTTCGGCGTACGCCAGGTGCCGGAGGCGTCGACGACCGCGCTGGCGAGCAGCTCCTCGCCGCCGGCCAGGCGGATCAGGTAGGGCGCGTCGTCGCGTCCCGCCGTGCGCAGCCGGTCGAAGCCCTGGCGGGTGACCGCGACGACGTCGGCGCCGAACCGGATCCGGCCGTCGAGCTGCGGCGTCTTGGCCAGCGGCGCGAGGTAGTCGTCGACGAGGTCGCCGCCGGTCGGCAGCGCGTCCGGGTCGGGCGCGGCCCAGCCGGTCGGTTCGAGCAGCCGCCGGGCCGCCGCGTCGACGTCGTACCGCCAGGGGCTGAACAGCCGGACGTGCCGCCACTCGCCGATCGCCGCCGCCGGACCGGTGCCCGACTCCAGGACGACGAAGTCCATGCCGCGCTCGGCCAGGTGCGCCGCGGCCGCCAGGCCGACCGGCCCGGCTCCGATCACGACGACGGGGTTGCTGTGCTGGGTCACGACGTGCTCCTTCTGGCGGTCGGCCCGCCCACAAGTCTTTGTGTAGATGACTGTCGAATCAAGACCCACCTTGCATCCTGATTCGACAAACGTCAAGATAGACACATGTCAAAACAGCTGCCGATCGTGGACACGACGGCGGGCGCGCGGTGCTGCGAGCCGCTGACCGCCGGGCCGCTGGACCCGGCCGCCGCTGTCGAGGGCGCGGCCGCGTTCAAGGCGCTGGCCGACCCGGTGCGGCTCCGGCTGCTGTCCCTGATCACGTCGGCCGGTGACGAGGTCTGCGTCTGCGACCTGACCGGCCAGTTCGAGGTCAGCGGCCCGACGATCTCGCACCACCTCCGCGTGCTGCGCGAGGCCGGCCTGGTCGACTGCGAACGCCGCGGCACCTGGGTCTACTACTGGCCCGTCCCTGCCAAGCTCGACTGGATGTCCACCCTCCTGGCTCCGGCCGGGCAACCCGTTCCCTGAGCCGCCCCAGATCGGACGGGGAGGTGCGTGCGACCATCGAGGGCGGGGGCCGCCTGAGGCAAGGGGAGGACGTCATGCAGGTGCCGGACTGGGATGGTCCGCTGGCGGAGGCGTTCGAGCAGGCGTCGCGGTACCTGGAAGGGCTGCCGCAGCGTCCGGTCGGGCCGCGCGCGGCGGGCGCGGCGAGCCTGGGGGACGAGCTGCGTACGGCACTGGGCGGGCCGCTGCCCGAGGGGCCGGCCGACCCGCGGGCGGTGGTGCGGTCGCTCGCCGAGGCGACCGGTCGCGGGCTGCTGCCCAGTGGCAGCGGGCGGTTCTTCGGGTTCGTGTTCGGCGGTGCCACGCCGGCCGCGCTGGCCGCGGACTGGCTGGCCTCGACCTGGGACCAGAACGCGGGGCTGTTCGCGGCCTCGCCCGCGGGGGCGGTGGTCGAACAGGTGACGGCCGGATGGCTCATCGAGCTGCTCGGGCTGCCGGCCGAGGTGTCGGTCGGGTTCGTCACGGGAGCGCAGATGGCGAACTTCACCTGCCTGGCCGCGGCGCGGCACGAGGTGCTGCGCCGGGCCGGCTGGGACGTGGAGCGCGACGGGCTGGCGGGAGCGCCGCGGATCCGCGTCCTGGCCGGTACCGAGCGGCACGACACGATCGACCGGGCGCTGCGGTTCCTCGGGATCGGCACCGGCTGTGTCGAAGAGGTCCCGTCGGACGAGCAGGGCCGGATGCGGGCCGGCGCGCTGGCGGCGGCACTGGCAGGCGGGCTGCCCGGTCCCGTGATCGTGGGCGCACAGGCCGGAAACGTGAACACCGGTGCGATCGACCCGCTGGGCGAGATCTGCGACGCGGCCGCGGCGGCTGGGGCGTGGGTGCACGTCGACGGTGCGTTCGGGTTGTGGGGACTGGCGAGTCCGCGGCTTCGGCCGCTGCTGGCCGGGGCCGAGCGGGCCGACTCGTGGGCGACCGACGCGCACAAGTGGCTGAACGTGCCGTACGACTCCGGGCTGGCGTTCTGCGCACACCCGGCACCGCACCGGGCGGCGATGTCGGTGCGGGCGTCGTACCTGATCCACGACGCGGACGGCGAGCGTGACCCGCTCGACCACAACCCGGAGTTCAGCCGCCGGGCCCGCGGGTTCGCGGTGTACGCCGCGCTCCGGGCGCTCGGCCGCACCGGGATCGCTGGGCTGGTCGAGCGGTGCTGCGCGCTGGCGTCGGAGTTCGCGGCGCGGCTGGCCGCCGACGACGGCGTCGAGGTGCTCAACGACGTCGTCCTGAACCAGGCGCTGGTGCGCTTCCTGTCACCGGACGGCGATCACGACGGCCTGACCCGCCGGGTGCTGCGGGCGGTCCAGCAGGAGGGGACGTGCTGGATGTCCGGCACCACCTGGCAGGGCCGGGCCGCGATGCGGATCTCGGTGTCCAACTGGTCCACGGACCTGGCCGACATCGAGCGCTCCGCGGCGGCCGTCCTGGCGTGCGCCACGGCCTGCCGGAACCAGGCCGTCGGCGTCTAGCTCAGCGCGAGACCTCGTGCAGGACGGCGCCCGAGGCCGCGTTCGGCAGGGCACGCGCGACGTCGGCCTGCGCGAGGATCCCGACCAGCTTGTGGCCGTCGATCACCGGCAGCCGCCGTACCTGGTGCTCGGCCATCGTGCGCAGCGCCTCCTCGATCGAGTCGTCGGCGCCGATCGTGACCGGCTTGCCCTCGCCGAGTTCGCCGGCACGGGTGCTCGAGGGGTCCTTGCCCTGTGCGAGCACCTTCACCACGATGTCGCGGTCGGTGAGCATGCCCTTGAGCCGGTTGTCCTCGCCGCAGATCGGCATGGCGCCGACGTCGAGGTCGGCGAGCTTGTGCGCGGCGTCGAGCACGGTCTCGTTCTCGCCCACGCATTCGGCGTTCTGTGTCATCACTTCTCGAG